>NZ_ALJR01000002.1:0-59097 GCF_000287655.1 Selenomonas sp. FOBRC9 | reverse complement strand
TAGTTTTCAGGGTACATCTCGTGCGCCTCGACAGCCTCTAGCCTTCATCAGCGCGACTGTCATAATATAACACAACGGCTTCTCTTCGTCAAGTCCCTTTTTCTTGATTTTGTCAAAAAAGCTGAAAAATCTAAGCTAAAATGAGTGAATATCTTACATCTTAATAAACGAAGTTCAGTTCTGTCCGCTCCGCAAGACTCGGCGCAATGGCATCCTTCTCCGAAAGGACGACAGGGGTAAACGGCCACGCGACACCGATGGCAGGGTCATCCCAGCGGATATTTCCGTCATAGTCCGGTGCGTAGTGGTTATCCGCCTTATACTGCACCTCAACATTATCGGTGAGCGTAATAAACCCATGGGCAAAGCCGCGTGGAATGAAGAGTTGACGATAATTCTCTGCTGAAAGCTCGATTCCAATCCACTGCGCATAGGTCGGCGAGCCGCGGCGAATGTCGACCGCAACGTCAAAGACGGCGCCGCGTGATACGCGCAGCAGCTTTGCCTGTGCCATCGGATTCAGCTGATAATGCAGTCCGCGCAGCGTTCCCTTCTGTGCCGAAAAAGAGTGGTTGTCCTGCACAAAGTCGACGTGAATGCCCGCATCCTCCATTTTCTTCTGCGACCAGCTCTCCATAAACCAGCCCCGCGCATCCCCGAATACCTGCGGCTCCAGGATGCGCACGCCGGGCAGTTTCGTCTCAATAACCTTCATAAAGTTCCTTCTATCTATCGTTAATCACGCGTTTCAAATAGTCGCCGTATTCGTTCTTCGCGAGCGGTTCCGCAAGCCGCATCACCTGCTCGGCATCGATGTAGCCCATGCGATACGCGATCTCCTCGATACAGGAAATCTTGAGTCCCTGCCGCGCCTGTATCGTCTGGACGAATGTTGCCGCCGAGAGGAGGGATTCGTGCGTCCCCGTATCGAGCCACGCATAGCCGCGCCGCAGACGCTCAACGTAAAGCTTCCCGGCCGTCAGATACGCAATGTTGACATCCGTAATCTCCAGTTCTCCGCGTGCCGAGGGGCGAATCGTCCGCGCGACGTCCACAATGTCCGCATCATAGAAGTAAAGTCCCGTCACTGCGTAGTTCGACTGCGGATGCTTCGGCTTTTCCTCCAAAGAGGTTGCATTCCCCACCTCGTCAAAGGAAACGACGCCGTACCGTTCCGGATCGGAGACGTAGTAGGCAAAGACTGTTGCACCTGTATCGCGCTGCACAGCATTTTGCAGTACCTGCGCAAAATCCGATCCATAGAAGATGTTATCTCCGAGGACAAGTGCGCATCCCTCGCCCGCGATGAAGTCCTCTCCGATGAGGAACGCCTGCGCGAGTCCGTCCGGATGCGGCTGTACGGCATAGGAAATCGAAAGACCATACCGGCTGCCGTCACCAAGGAGCGATTGATAGAGTTCGCTGTCCGCAGGCGTCGTGATGATGAGAATGTCACGAATCCCTGCGAGCATCAGCGTGCTGAGCGGATAGTAAATCATCGGCTTGTCGTAGATCGGCATGAGCTGCTTTGATACGACCTTCGTCAGCGGATAGAGCCGCGTTCCCGAGCCCCCTGCGAGGATGATGCCCTTTCTTATCATACGTCACCTCTCCATTTTGATGCTATAGAATTTCGACAGGAATGGCGACTTTTCCTTGTCTATGTTATGATATAGGAAAATAAAGGAGGACTTTTATGAGCGAATCAGTTAATTTTGCTGTCGGCGAACCGTTCCCCCTGCCCATTCTCGCGCAGGCGGACGGTGGGATGTTCCAAGTCGATAAAAACGGGATGATGTTCCTGCTCCAGCTATCACGGGCGGACGTCGTCGCCGTCGAAGCATTCCGCACAGGCGAAATCGAAATCGCGGTCACGGAGGTTGACGGCATTCTGTTCTTCCTCTACCGTATCGACGGCATCTTCAAAGACGGATGGGGTGACGCACCGCTCTCCCTCTCCCTCGTCAAGGACGAACTGCTGCCGAGCGAGAGAGACCTGCGCGATCCGACCATCCATCTCTACCTCGTCGATACAAATCTGAAAATCCTGCTCGCACAGCGCACGGCAAGGATCCCCGAGGAGTTTGCGGAGATCATCCGAAAAACTGTCTGCACACAGCTCGCTCAGCCACGCTCCGCCCTTGCCTTCCAAAAGAATGTCTCCGAAATCTGGGCAAAATACAGCGCCGCAAAGCTCCGCGCCATGGCAGACGCCGCACACACGCTGCCACTCTCCATCGGCAACGCCCCTCTGCACTAAAAACCGCCTCATCCGACCATACCGATTGGATGAGGCGGTTGCTATATTCGCTCTATTTTTTAAGTTTCTTCACGATCCGCGCGACGAGCGCCGTGCGCGAGAAGGGGGTGATGATGTAGTAACCGTCGATATAGGGTTCGATGTCGCGCGCGATCTCGAGGGAGAGCCGCACGGCGAGTTCTTCCGCCTGCGCGCGGTCAAGCCCCCGGTACATGTCGATGATGCGCTCTTCGACGTGGATGCCGGTGATCTCGCTCTCCATGTAGCGCGCGTTGCGCTCGCTGACGACGGGCATGATGCCGCCGAGAATCAGCGCCTCGGGGAAGGTCTCGCGCACGGCGCGCATATTCTCCTTCGCACGTTCGCTGAGGACGGGCTGTGTAAAAAATCCCATCATGCCCTCCTCGACCTTCTTCTTGGCGAGGTTGATCTGCGTGCCGAAGAATTTGGCATTGACGTTGAGCGCGCCAAAGATATGGAACGGGATGACTTCGCCACGGCTGCCAAGGCTCGTGATAAAGGAAGCGAGCTTGCGTGAGTTGAACTGATAGACGCTCTTCACCTCGTCGCGCTCGGCGGTCGGGATGGGGTCGCCCGTGATGGTGATGATGTTGTGCACGCCCTCGGCGCTGAGTCCGAGGAGCAGGGACTTGATGGCGTTGAGGTTGCGGTCGCGGCAGGTCATGTGCGGGATCGGCTCGATGCCGAGTTCCCGATGCACGCGTCCCGCGAGCATCGCGGCGTCCATGCGCGCGCGCGCGATGGGGTTGTCCGCAATGGTGATGGCGTTGACCCCCGCCGCCATGAGTTCGCGTGCGCCCGCCATGAATTTATCCGCGCTGCCGGTCTCGGGCGGGTCGAGTTCGACGGCGATGGGCTTTGCTCCCGATTTAAGAGCTTCATAGAACGGACTTTTCGGAAGTTCCGCAACCTGCGGCGGGGCTTCCTCGTCCTCCTCCGGTATTATATTGCCCTGCGCCGCGAGCGCATCACAGAGTGCCTTGATATGCGCGGGGGTCGTGCCGCAGCAGCCGCCGAGGATGGAGACACCCTCGCGCCGGATGGCGGCGAGACTCGATCCGAAATAGTCGGGCGCACTCTCGTAGAAGGTGCGCCCGTCAACGACGACGGGATGCCCCGCGTTCGGCATGAGCGAGAGCGGGAGCGTCCGCGTCCCCAGATGACGAATGAGTTCCTTCATCTGCTTCGTGCCGTTGACACAGTTAAAGCCGACGGCATCGACGTATCCGCTGCCCGCAACGGTGCGCACGAGATCCTCGACGAACTGCCCGTCACGCGTATAGCCGCCGGGGTACGCGGAAAACGAGTTGAGGACGAATGCGTCGGGACATTTCTGCTTGATATGCGCCGCAGTCTCGATCAGTCCCTCATCAGAGGAGTTGGTCTCAAATATGAAGTGCCGCGCGCCGAGCGCGAGGAAAATGTCGGCAAGGAAGGCATACTCGTCGATGATGTCCGCATGAGGAAGCCCCATGACGGGGCCGATATCGGCAAAGACATAGGCGTCATAGGGTGCCGCCGCGCGCGCCGCGATCTCCCATCCGGCGGTGACGATACGGCGGACGAGTTCTTCGTCCCCTTGGTAGACGATCCGGTTCGCGGCGAACGTGTTCGTCTTAATCGCCTGCGCCCCTGCGCGCAGATACTCCGTGTGGATGTCACCGACGACGATCGGCGTCTCGATATTCGCGAGCTCGACGCCCTTGCCGCGCGTATGCAGTTTTTGCGCGTAGTATGTCCCCATGCCGCCGTCAAAGATGAGCGGCGCCGTTTTCAAATAGTCCCGTAGTGCTGCACGTCCCTGCGCCATAGATTTTCAGTCCTCCTGCTCGTCCAGTACCCGCCGGGCGATCTCCACGATGCTGCGCGCGTCGCCCGCATAGTAATCCGCGCCGATCTCGCGCGCGTAATCCTCCGTCAGCACGGCGCCGCCGACGATCGTCTGACAGTCATGCCCCGCCTCATGCAGCGCCTCAATCGTCCGTTTCATCGCCGTGACTGTCGTCGTCATGAGCGCCGAGAGTCCGATAAGTCCGACTTGTTTCTCGATCGCGACCTCGACGACGCGCGTCACGGGGACGTCGCGTCCGAGGTCGATGATCTGATAGCCGTAGTTCTCGAGTACGACCTTGACGATGTTCTTGCCGATGTCGTGAATATCTCCCTCGACAGTCGCGAGGATGATTTTCCCCTTTGAAACGCCCTGCCCGGACTCGGCGAGTTTGACCTTAATCAGTTCCAGTCCCGCCGTCGCGGCGTTCGCCGCGTTGATGAGCTGCGGCAGGAAGATGATTTCTTTTTCATAACGGTCGCCCACGATGTCAAGCGCGGGGATGACCTTTTCCTGAATGATGTCCATGGGAGCCATCTCGGTGAGGAGTTTGCGCGTGATGCGCTCGGCGTCGTCGCTCAGCCCACGCATGATGGCATCCATCAGTGGATCAACGTCCCCCGCCTGCTCGACCGCCGTCTGCACCGCCGCATCTACGCCTGTATCGCCCGTCAGCCCCAGCTCCTTACGCCGGCGCATCTCCGCCTGCTCGGGAGCAAACCGCGTGATATACGCGGCACAGTCGACATCCTCGCCCGAGACTGCACGATAGGAGACGACGGCGTCCATGATTTCCTTCGTGTTCGGGTTGACGATCGGGAAGTCAAGCCCGACGTGCATCGCCTGAATGAGGAAATTCTCCGTCATATGCACGCGCGCAGGGAGTCCAAAGGAGATATTGCTGACGCCGAGGGCGCAGTGCAGTCCGAGGCGGTCATGCACCTCGCGGACGGCACGCAGCGTCTCCATCGCCTGCTCCTGCTGTGCGGAGACGGTGAGCGTCAGGCAGTCGATGATGATGTCCTCACGGTCGATCCCATAGCGCTCCGCTTCCTCTATGATGCGCTCCGCGATGGCGACGCGCTCCGCCGCCGTCTGCGGGAGTCCCGCCTCATCGAGCGCAAGACCGAGCACCGCCGCGCCGTAGTGTTTGGCAAGCGGGAAAATATCGTTCATGCGCTCGCGTTCGCCGCTGACCGAGTTGATGATGACGCGCCCGTTCGTAACGCGCAGCGCCGCCTCAATGACCTTTGGATTCGCAGAGTCGATCTGAAGCGGGAGGTCGACGACGCTCTGCACCGCCTTCACGACGCGCGGGATGATTGCCTCCTCGTCCACGCCCTGCGCGCCGACGTTGATGTCGAGGACGTTCGCGCCCGCTTCCTGCTGGGAGATCGCGAGCTTCTTGATATAGCCCATATCCTCATCGAGGAGCGCCTGTTGGAGCCGCTTCTTCCCCGTCGGATTGATGCGCTCGCCGATGACGTTGAGCTTGCCGTACTCCGCAACGCAGCCGGGGGATGCGACGCCCTTGCGTTTTTTGCGCTTCGGACGATCCTCCGCCCCGCCCGCGACCGCCGCTGCGAGCGCGCGGATAAAGTCGGGGTTCGTCCCGCAGCAACCGCCCATGATGACGGCGCCGCGCCGCGCGAACTCCGCCATCTCCCTGCCGAACTCCTCCGCCGTCATCTCGTACGCCCCCGTGCGCGGGTCGGGCAGACCCGCATTCGGTTTCACGATGATCGGCAGATCCGTCCACTCCATCATCTGCGCAACGATGGGCAGGAGCTCCACGGGGCCGAGCGAGCAGTTGACGCCGAGCGCTGCGACGCCGAGCGCATCGAGCGTGACCGCAACGGACGGCACCGCCGCGCCGAGGAAGGTGCGCCCGTTCTGCTCAAAGGTCATCGTCACCCAGATGGGGAGCTTCGTATGCTCCTTTGCCGCGAGCACCGCCGCCTTCACCTCGTAGAGGTCGGTCAGCGTCTCAAAGATGACGAGATCCGCGCCCGCCGCTTCGCCCGCCGTGACCATCTCGCGGAAGAGCTCGTAGGCGTCCTCAAAGGAGAGCGTGCCAAGCGGCTCGACCAACTCCCCGATAGGACCGATGTCAAGCGCAACGCGCACGCCCGGAACGCCGGAGTTCTCCGCCGCACGCCGCGCAATCGCGACGTTCGCCCCAATGACCTCGGCGACCGTTTTCCCCGTGCCGACGAGCTTGTGCCCATTCGCACCGAACGTGTTGCTGTAAATAACGCGGCTGCCCGCCGCGATGTAGTTCCGATGCACCTCTTCGATGACCTCGGGATGCTCCATGCCAAAGAGCTCGGGACGTTCCCCCGGCGCGAGTCCGCGCGCCTGAAGCTCTGTCCCCATGCCCCCGTCCAGTATGATGATGTCCTGCATTCCTATATCTCCCATTTCATATTCATGTTGATGCCGCCGTCTTTGCACCCTCTCTGCACCTGCGCCCCGCCTTGCGGAACGGGCAGTTGCGGAACATGAGGCAGTGCTCGCAGTCGGGCGGGCGATGCGGCTGAGGCGTGCGCGCGATGCCCATGATCGCCGTCACGGATTTGCGCGGCACCATGATGGTCGTCGGTGTCAGCGAGACGCCGACGCGGCGCGTCATATCGAGCAGGGCAAAGAATTTCGGCTGCTCGGAGATTGGAAGATCCCCGTAGCCGGGACTGAACCGATCCGTCAGATAGCGTCCGCCTGCCTCGATCTCCGCGCGCATATCGCTCTCAAAATTATTGCAGATATTCTCGATCGCCGTGCTCGCGCACGCATCCATGATGACGGCATCCGCCGCATTCGTGACCTCATAGCGCATCATCAGACGCTCCACGCCGGGACCAAGCGTCGCGCCGAACAGCACGACCTCCTCGCACGGCGCGAGCATCGTCGGTATATCCTTCCCCGCAAACGTGACGCCGAGCACGGCACCGTCCTCAAGCGGTACCTGCCGGTACGTGAGGCGCGGCGTTGCCGCCTGCAGCACCTCGTCCGTGCAGCGGCGCAGCTGCTTTGCGATGTCCTCCGTGAGCTCCTGCCCGCGGAAGCCAAGATACTTGAGTATTTCGTTCATATTTAACGCTGTAAAGCGCGGTTCAAACATAGGCACTCCTAAATTTTTTCACAGATATATGGGATGCGCATTCCATGCGCACGAAACCTTCCATAAATACAACGTATGTGTATCTTGCTCATAAAGGTTCTATAATAATAATCGTCTTTCACCTAAAAAGCAATATCACCGCACACAACATCATTGATATTTCTCCCATACTTTGGTATAACATGATGAGTAATATCGGCGAAGGAGGGGAAATCGTGCTGCGCATCGAAAGCGTATCTTTTGACTATGAGACGACCGGAGCGTCCGTCCGGGTGCTGGCGGATGCCTCGCTTCACGTGGCGCGCTCCGAGGTACATGCGCTCATCGGCGCGTCCGGCTGCGGAAAGTCCACCCTCCTGCGCCTCGCGGCGGGACTGCTGCATCCGACGGCGGGAAGTGTGCGCATGGACGGTGCGCCCATCGATCCCATGCATCGATGCATCGGATTTCTCCCGCAAAATTATGGTCTGCTCCCGTGGAAACCGGTGCGTGAAAACATCCTCCTCGGCGCCGAGATCAAAGGGCGCGCACAGGAATCCCTCGACGGTGCGCTCGGCGAACTCACGGCAGAGCTCGGGCTCTCTGAACTGCTGAACCGCTATCCGCGCGAGCTCTCGGGCGGACAACAGCAGCGCGTGGGACTCGCACGCGTGTTCCTGCTCGCGCCGGATTTATTGCTGATGGACGAGCCGTTCTCCGCGCTCGATGCGATCACGCGCGAATCCATGCAGGAAGTCTTTCTCTCCCTGTGGCAGAGACAGTCGGTCACAACGCTCCTCGTCACGCATTATGTCGACGAGGCACTCGCGCTCGCGGGGCGCATCAGCATCATGGGCGGTCGCCCCGGCAGAATCACGGAGACGGTGATCAATCCGTTCGCAGGCGATCTCGCGCGGCGCACGTCGCGGGAATTTTTTGAAATGGGACGGATGCTCCGGACAAAGATCGCGGAGGCGGACGTATGATGAATAAACTTTCTCCGCGCGCCTTCGCATTCGGCGTCGGCGTTTGCCTTCTCCTTTGGACAGGTGCGGCGCATCTATTGAGCATTCCCGTCGTCCCGCCGCCCGCGGAGGTATTTGCGCGGCTCGCGGAAAAATTCATGGGCGTCATCTCCGTTCACGCGGGCTATAGTCTCATGCGCATCGCGCTCGGACTCCTCGCCGCCGTCGCCGTCGGCTACCCGCTCGGCATTCTGATGGGATATTTCCCGCGCGCCGGGCGTCTCCTCTCGCCCGTCCTCTACCTCGCCTATCCGATCCCAAAGATCGCTCTACTGCCTGTTGTCATGCTGCTCTTCGGCGTCGGCGAAACGGGCAAAATCCTCCTCATCTTCCTCATCATCGTGTTCCAAGTCGTCGTCGCCGTGCGCGACGCGGTCGCAGGAATCCCGGCGGAGACCTACGATCCGCTGCGCGTCCTCGGCGCCTCGTTTGTTCAGACGGTACGCCATATCGTTCTCCCCGCATCGCTCCCGAAGTTCATCACCGCCGTGCGCATCGCGATGGCGACGGCGCTCTCCGTCCTCTTCTTCACGGAGACATTCGGCACGAAATACGGCATCGGCTACTACATCATGGACGCGTGGCTGCGCGTCAACTACCTCGACATGTACGCGGGCATCGTTACGCTGAGCGGCATCGGGCTTCTGCTCTTTGCCCTCCTCGACGCGGCGGAACATATTCTCTGCCGATGGAAACGCTGAGCGCGCTGTATACCCTTTACAAAATCCCCTGAAAAATGTTAATATGAGCGTGGATTTTTGCCGTGCGGAGGAGAATCCGTACGGTTTTTTCGTGAAAAAGGATGGTACGCAAAGATGAACGAACTTCTCTATAAGATTCCTGCCGACACTCCGCGCGAAGAAGTGATCAAGATGCTCCGGGAGCATCCTGAGGTGTGTTTCGTCTCACTCGTGGGCATCGACATGGCGGGCAACGACACGGACGAGAAGATCCCCGTGCGGATTTTCATCGAGGACATCGACAAGTTTTACAACGGCACCGCCGTACAGACGGACGGTTCTTCCGTCGTCCTGCCGAAGATCGCGACGATCAACAACGCGAAGGTGGATCTCCCCATCGATCCCGCGGTCAACTGGTTCGTCGACTACGATCGGGAAAGCCCGGACACGGTCGGCACACTGCGCATCCCCTCCTTCATCATCCACGAGGGAAAACGTGTCGATTCGCGCGCGGCACTCGTGGACACACTCGCGTATGTGAAACGTGAACTGCTCGATTTCTTCCGTGCAAATCCTGAGATCTCCGGCGCGACGAGCCTCAAGGACTCGGATATTGTTGACATCCGCTTCACCTCCGCAACGGAGCTCGAATTCTGGGTCAAGACGCCGCTTGAGGACAACGCCTCCATCGAGGAGATGTCCGCCTCGCAGGTGATGAACGAACAGTATTGGGAGCGCACGCACGGTGCGGTGCGGACGGCGCTTGAGGAATGCCTCATCGAGCTGGACAAATACGGTTTCCACATGGAGATGGGACACAAGGAGGTCGGCGGCCTCAAGGCGCAGATCGACGAGAACGGGCGCATGACGCACGTCTGCGAACAGATCGAAATCGACTGGCAGTATGACGGCGCCGTGCAGGCGTCGGACAACGAGCTCTTCGTCCGTACCATCGTGCGCGAAGTCTTCCGCCTGCACCGCCTTGAGGTCAATTTCAAGGCGAAACCCCTCATCGGTCTCGCGGGCAACGGCGAGCATACGCATCTGAGCATCGCCGCAGTCACCTCGGATGGCAAGATGCACAGTCTCTTCGCCGCCGACGATCAGAATGCGGACTATATGAGTGCGATCGGCTACGGCGCGCTCATGGGACTGCTCAAGAACTACGAAGCCATCAATCCCTTTGTCTCGGCGACGAACGATTCGTTCAACCGTCTCAAACCCGGATTTGAAGCCCCTGTCTGCGTCGTCACCTCGTTCGGTCATACGCCCGCGATCCCCTCGCGCAACCGTACGGTGCTCGTCAGTCTCATCCGCGACCTCAAGAATCCAATGGCGACGCGCTTTGAACTGCGCGCAACCAATCCATACTCGAACACCTACCTCGTCCTCGCCGCATGTTATCTCGCCATCCTCGACGGCATCAAGCACACGGCGGGACGCACGGCGGCGCAGCTTCTCGCCGAGCTGTCAAAACAGCCGGGCGAAGACGCGCACTATCTCGAACGCGACCGCGCCTATCGGAGCGAGGAGGACGTGTTCGAGTTCTACACGCCCGAGGAACGCGACGCGCGCTTTGGCAAACCGCCTGCGACGGTGTGGGAAAACATGCTCGGCTTTGATCTCTATCCGGAAAAGGTCGCCGTGCTGACGGCGGGCAATACGCTCCGCCCGCAGATCATCGAATCGTTCCGCACCGGGGCGCTCCTGCGGTGGAAGATCGAACTCATCAGCCGCATCATCCCCGAGTACCGTGACCTCGTCCGCCGCATGAAGGAGATCAAGAGCGACTTCGTGACGGATCAGGATGCCTATATGTGGAACAAGATTCACGACCTGCGCATCTATCTTGCAAAGGATACCATCGACGATAAGGCGCTCTTCAGTCTGCTCATCAAGGCGCTGAACGAGGGCGATTATCGCGTCGCCTCCGCACTTCAGCTTGAGATGAATGCAAAGATTGAGGAGCTGAAGGAGCTGTATGATTGCTACAAGAAAAACATGATCTGAGGCGTGCATTGGGATCTTCGCGCCTAGCATTGTCATATCGTCGAACACTTCAGTTGACGCAGATACTTAGACTGCCGCATGGATATATTTCTGTGCGGCAGTCTTTTTGTATTCCGACGACATATCTTTATTAAGTACAATGACAAAATTTTTTCCCAAAAGGTCAAAAAATCAAAAATAGTATTTGACTTTTTGACTTATAGTGATATAATAACCATATCAAATAGCACGAAGATGCGGAGGAACACATTATGGAACAAGATAAATACACAGCGCGCACGCTCGCCGCGCTCCAATCGGCGCAGCAGATTGCGGCGATGCGCTATCATCAGGAGATCACGTCGGCGCACGTGCTGCTCGCGCTTGCAAAGGAACCGGAAGGACTGCTCGCGACGATATTCTCTGTCTGCGGCGTCGACCTTCCGATGCTCAAGGCACGCCTTGAAAAGGAACTCGCATCCATCCCCGCCGTCCGCGGCACAAACCGTCTCGGCATGAGCATGGACATGGTGCGCGTCCTCGGACGCGCCGAGGAACTGGCACGCTCGATGAAGGACGAATACGTCTCGACGGAGCACTTGCTGCTCGCCCTCGTCACCGACGGAAGCGACGAGGTTCAGAAAATCGCGCGTGAATTTGGTCTGACGAAGAGCAGCGTGCAGGACGCGATCAAAAAGAACCGCAAGCAGAACGTGACGAGCGACAATCCCGAAGAGGGTTACCAATCGCTTGAAAAATACGGGCGCGACATGACCGCGGCGGCACGCGCGAATAAACTCGATCCCGTCATCGGGCGCGACGAAGAGATTCGCCGCACGATCGAGATTTTATCGCGCCGCACGAAAAATAACCCCGTGCTCATCGGCGAGCCGGGCGTCGGCAAGACCGCCATCGTCGAGGGACTTGCCCGCCGCATCGTGGCGGGCGACGTCCCCGAATCGCTGAAAAATAAAACACTCTACGCGCTCGACATGGGCGCGCTCGTCGCGGGTGCGAAGTTCCGCGGCGAGTTCGAGGAACGACTCAAGGGCGTCCTGAACGAGATCGCAAAATCCGAGGGGCAAATTCTCCTTTTCATCGACGAGGTGCACACCGTCGTCGGCGCAGGTGCCGCCGAGGGCGCGATGGATGCGGGCAATTTGCTGAAGCCGCTCCTCGCGCGCGGCGAACTGCGCTGCATCGGCGCAACGACGCTGAACGAGTACCGCAAGTACATTGAGAAGGACACGGCGCTCGAACGCCGCTTCCAGCCCGTCATGGTCGGCGAGCCGAGCGTGGAGGATACCATCTCCATCCTGCGTGGGCTCAAGGATCGCTACGAGGTGCATCACGGCGTGCGCATCCGCGACGCCGCGCTCGTGGCGGCGGCGACACTTTCCGACCGCTACATTTCCGACCGCTTCCTGCCCGATAAGGCAATCGACCTTGTGGACGAGGCGGCGGCAAAGCTGCGCACGGAGATCGAGTCCATGCCCGCGCCGCTCGACGAGATCTGCCGCAAGATTCTCCAGCTCGACATCGAGGAGGAAGCCCTCAAGAAGGAGACCGACGAGGCGTCAAAGGAAAAGCTCGCGCAGCTCGTCGCGGAGAAAGAAGAGCTCCACGCCGAGGAGGAAAAACTCCGCGCGAAGTGGGAAAGCGAAAAACAGGCGATCCTGCGCGTCCGTGCCATCAAGAAGGAAATGGACGAAGTGCGCGGTGAGATGGAGGCGGCGGAACGCGGTCAGAACCTCACGCGTGCTTCGGAGCTGAAATACGGCAAGATGCCGGAACTCGAGAAGAAGCTCGCCGAGGAAGAAGCCGCCATCGCCGCGCAATCCGCAGGCGAGCGGATGCTCAAGGAGGAGGTCGGCGAGGAGGACATCGCGCGCGTCGTAAGCCGCTGGACGGGCATTCCCGTGACGAAGATGATGACGGGCGAGAGAGAAAAGCTTCTCCGCCTTGAAGATGTGCTCCATGAGCGCGTCGTCGGGCAGAATGAAGCCGTGACCGCGGTCAGCGAAGCGATCCTGCGCGCACGTGCGGGCATCAAGGATCCGAACCGCCCCATCGGCTCGTTTATCTTCCTCGGTCCCACGGGCGTCGGCAAGACCGAGCTCGCAAAGACACTTGCCGAAGCTCTCTTTGACGACGAGCGGAGCATGATCCGCATCGACATGAGCGAGTACATGGAGAAGCACAGCGTCTCGCGGCTCATCGGCGCGCCTCCGGGCTACGTCGGCTACGACGAGGGCGGTCAGCTCACCGAGGCGGTGCGCCGCCGTCCATACAGCGTCATCCTGCTCGACGAGATCGAAAAAGCGCACCGCGACGTGTTCAACGTCCTGCTGCAAATCCTCGACGACGGGCGGCTCACGGACGGCAAGGGACGCGTCGTGAACTTTAAGAACACCGTCATCATCATGACGAGCAATCTCGGCTCGCATGAGATCCTGAGCAAGGACTATGCGGAGGCGTCCGCGGCGGTGCGGGCGCTCCTCAAGGAGTATTTCCGCCCCGAGTTCCTCAACCGCGTGGACGATACCATCGTATTCAAGGCGCTGGCAAAGGACGATGTAAAGCGCATCGCGGCAATCATGCTCGCGGCGCTCGGCAAGCGTCTCGAGCGTCAGGTAGACATCGAGCTCACATGGGACGATGCCGCGCTGACTGCACTCGCCGACGAAGGCTTTGATCCCGACTTCGGCGCGCGTCCACTGCGCCGTCTGCTCACCCACACGGTTGAGACCGCACTCTCGAAGAAGATCATCGCGGGCGAGATTCGCGGCGGCGATACCGTCGAGATCGGCTTTGCAGGAAACGAGTTTACATTCAAGAGTTTGTAAATCATTTGAAGGGAACTGTTGCATATTCATGTGCAGCAGTTCTTTTTTATGCTATTTTCTTGCGATACGGGGAAAAAAATACTATAATGAAATTCGTTCTTTATTCTTAAGGGGGATTCCGATTGAAATCATCTCTGCTGCGCATATTCTGGCAGCTGTTCAAAGGATATTGGAGTTCGGCGGAAAAATGGCGCGCACGCGGACTGTTCGCGGCGGTCATCGCGCTGAATCTCGCGAGCGTCTATATACTCGTCCGCATCAACGATTGGTACCGCGTCTTCTACGACGCTCTCCAAGCCTATGACTGGGCGGCGTTCTGGCCGCTCGTCGGCGAGTTTACAGTACTCGCGATGATCAATATCTTCATCTCGGTCTATGCCGTCTATCTCCGGCAAATGCTCACCATTAAGTGGCGCACATGGATGACAGATCAATATCTCGGGCGCTGGATGCGCGGGCAGATCTACTACCGTCTGCAGGTGCTGCACAGCGACACGGACAACCCCGACCAGCGCATCAGCGAGGACATCAATCAGTTCGTATCGCTGACATTGACGCTCCTCATCGGCATCCTGCGCCAGCTCACAACGCTCGGTGCATTCGGCGTCGTCCTGTGGAACCTCTCGGGTGTTCTGACCGTCCCCGTCGGCGGCACAGAGTTCGTGATTTACGGCTACATGTTCTGGCTTTCACTCATCTACTCCGGGCTTGGCACCTGCTTTGCCCACTTTGTCGGACGAAAGCTCATCCGGCTCAACTTTGACCAGCAGCGCTACGAAGCGGACTTCCGTTTCAGCATGATGCGCGTCCGCGAAAACAGCGAGAGCATCGCATTTTATCGCGGCGAGCAGGCAGAGTCCGTCGGGTTCAAGGAGCATTTTGCAAACGTCATCAAGAACTATTGGGATCTGATGCGTCGGACAAAGCTGCTGAACTTCTACGTCAACGGCTACGGGCAGCTCGCCATCATCTTCCCGCTCATCATGGCGGCGCCGCGCTATTATGCGGGTGAGATCGCGCTCGGCGGACTCATGCAGACCATGACCGCGTTCGACCGCGTGCAGGGCGCGCTCTCGTTCTTCGTCGACGCCTATGACTCCGTCGCGCAGCTCGCGGCAGTTCTGCACCGACTCGGCGGGTTCACCGAGCACATGGAGGATGCCGCACAGGTGACGGGAGAAATTGAACGCGTCGAAGGCGCAGGAAAAGACCTCGCGCTGGAAAGCCTCACCGTCGCCCTGCCGAGCGGAACTCCGCTCCTCTCGCAGTGTACGCTGTCCCTGCCGCCGGGGGCACGCGTCCTCGTGACGGGCGTCTCGGGGGCGGGAAAGAGCACCCTCCTGCGCACGCTCGCAGGCATATGGCCGTATGGCAGCGGCAGAATCACCACACCGCGGAACATGCGCCGCCTCTTCCTCCCCCAGCGTCCTTATCTGCCGCTCGGCACGCTCCGCCGCGCACTTTTTTACCCGCGCACGAGCACGGAGAGCGATGCGGAGACCGCACGCGTCCTGCGCCTTGTGGGGCTGGAACAGTTTGCCGCACGTCTCGACGAGACGGACGACTGGAGCCGCATCCTCTCGCTCGGCGAGCAGCAGCGTCTTGCTTTTGCACGCGTCCTGCTCATTCGCCCCGACTGGATTTTCCTCGACGAGGCAACCTCTGCCCTTGATGAACCGCGCGAACGCGCGCTTTATGATATACTCAAACAGGAACTCCCCGCCGCAAGCATCATCAGCGTCGGACATCGATCGACCCTTTTTGCTGTTCATGACACGGAGCTCCGTCTCAGCCATCAAACGTATACCTATCAGGAGATCCCCCATGAATCGTAGAGACTTTCTGCGCCGTCTGGCACTCGTTGGCATCGGCGCCGCCGCACTCCCCTTCTTCCCCTCTGTCACAGAGGCTTCGTGGTACATCCCGACCGTGCTTCCCGGCGTGTCCGTTCGCCCCACGCACCTGAAATTCGGCGCACTTGAGAACCGTTTTTTCACAAACAGCCTCGTCATACACCACATCGGCAGTACAAACGACGACGTATCGGCGGAGACCGTCCATCAATGGCACCTCAATAACGGCTGGGCGGGCATCGGCTATCACTTCCTCATCCGCAAGGACGGCACCATCGAGGAGGGGCGCCCCCTCGGCACGGTTGGTGCACATGTCTACGGCGAGAACCGTCATACCGTCGGCATCAATATCGTTGGAAATTTTGAAATGGCGACGCCCACCGAAGCGCAGCTCACTGCCGCCGCGCATCTCATCGCATCGCTCTGCACCGTCTACCAATTTGATCCCGTATGGGAACAGACCATATTCGGACATCGCGATCTCAGCGCAACCGCCTGTCCCGGCCGCTATCTCTACGCGCAGCTTCCGGGCGTCGTAGACCGTGCGCGTGTCTTCTACGGATCGGAGGAACTATCCGCTGAAAGAGCGCGCATCGCGCAGATGGAGTGCGAGGACAAGGAGCGCCAACGGGCGCTCACGCGTGCCAAAATGGAAGAGGCGCGCCGCAAGAATATGGCGAACGCGCGCCCGTCGCATCCGACGCCGAGCGCCCCGCAGTCTCCCCTGCCAAAGCCGACACCAAAACCGCAGCCGCCGAAAGCAGCGCGTCCACAGCCCGAGATCAAAAAGCCCAACATGCGCCCCGACATCCCGAAGCCGCAGAATATAAAGCCGACGCAGCGCAGGATCGCCGACTAAGACGCGGTAAATACGATAATAGGAGGTGACGCAGTTGGGATTTCATTATCGTTTCTTTGACCGCGACATGGAGAAAACAGACGAGATGGGCATCCCGCTCACACGCGCCGACATTGATGCGCGTGAACACGCAAGAGAGCCGGAGCGTATCTTTTCGCGCGGAGAGCAGACCGGCATTGTACTCTCCTCCGTAATTTTCGCCTACGGCTACATGGAAGGCGATCTCTCCCTCGTATTCTTCTGTCTCTCCTTCCTCATCTTCGAACTGCGCAAAATTGTACGCCGCTATACGGGTAAATACGGACAAAATATTGCAAACGCCATGCACGGATTCAGCATCGCGCTCATCCTCGGCGCGCTTGCTATGGTACTCACGACATAGGAGGTTCTATTTGAAACAACATATGGGCATGGGCGTCATGAAAGTCGGCGCCGCCGCTGCGATCGTCCTCCTCTTTGGCATCATCCACCTCGCTGCCCCGGGATTCCTTCCCGAGCTTTTCGCGCTCCTTTCGACCGGAGACATCTCCGCTACGGTCGAGTACATCCGCGGCTATGGAGACTCGGCGGCGGTGTTCGCATTCTTCCTCACGCTCTTTGTCAACGCCCTTGGCTTTCCGCCCGCGATCATCTTCTCGACGGCAAACGTTATGCTGTTCGGCATTGTCCCTGGCATCATCCTCTCCTGCGCGGCGGAAACCGTCGGCGTCACGATCGCCTTTCTGCTCATGCGGTTCTACTTCCGCGATGCGGCGGAGAAAGTGATTACAAAGAGTCCGTTCCTCTCAAAAATCGACCGGTACAGCGGGACAAAAGGCTTTTTTGTCATGCTCATCGCGCGCATGATTCCCTACATCCCGTCCGCTATCCTCAACGCCGTCGGCGCGCTCTCCTCGATTCGCCTGCGCGAGTATGTCATCGCGTCGTTCGTGGGGAAATTCCCCTCCACGGGCATCGAGGCAATCATCGGGCACGATCTCATTGTCAAGCAGCCGGATCATACCCGCCTCATCGTGGTTATCGTCTGCGCGATCGTTCTCATCGCAGGCGCATGGCGCTACGAAAACCACGTCATGAAAGCGGAAGCCGCACACGCGGAGGAGGATGCATCATGACGCGCAGACATTTCTTGCAGACCGCTGCGAGCGCCGTTCTATCTATGGGGCTCGGCGGTCTCTTTTCATCTCATCATGCGGCGGCATATACGCATGAAATCAAATATCTGCGGCAAATCGTCACGCATGATCCGCAGACGACGCGCATGATCCAATGGGACAGCGAGAGCCTCCTCCCGGATGTGCGCGTCGAGGTGCGTTCCGCGGGGATGCATACACACGCCGATATCTACATCCCGTCCTATACCTACTTTGACATAGATGATACTGCGCAGTACACCTACCATGCAGAGGTACGTCTCCCCCGGAGCGGCGACGACTATCGCGTGATCTCCGCGCGCGGCACAACGGCATGGATGCCGCTCCCCATCCCCGCCGCAAGCGGCACAATACGCGCCCTCCTCTTCTCCGACAGTCAATGCGGCGAGAGCTATGACGTGTGGCGCAACCTCTATCACGCGGCATGGCATCGGCATCCTCATGCCGATTTTGCCGCGATCGTCGGCGATCTCGTTGACAACGGCGAATCCGCGTGGCACTGGGAGAGTTTTCTCGCTGCGATGGAGGGCGCGGACAGCCCGCTTGCCCGGCACATCCACGCCCCCGCCCTCGGCAATCACGAATACTACGGCCTCAGCTGGACGGCAGTGTCGCCCGCGCGCTATCTGCATACATTTGCCCTGCCCGATAACGGCAGTATGGCTTTTCCCGGGCACTACTATTCCTTTACCATGGGCGTCGTGCATTTCATGGTACTCGATACACAGTTTCTCGAACTCGGCACACGCGGCTCATTGCTCAAGGTGGAGCAACTTGCGTGGCTGATCCGGGATGCAGCGGAGTCTCATGCTCCTTGGCGCGTCGTCCTCATGCACAAGGATATCCTCGCCTGCGGGGACTACCAGACCGAGCAAGGCACGACCGCAGGCATCAGCGACGTCGGGCGCGTCTTTATGGACACATTTGACACGCTCGGCATCGATCTCGTCGTCTCGGGGCATATCCACACCTACCGCCGCCGCCAAATCCGCGCACAAAAAACGGATCAAAACGGCACCCTCTACCTCCTCGCGGGACCCGCGGGCAACGAATACTTCGACGTCCCTGCCGAGTCCTACGACCTCGCCGCCTCTGCGAATCCTGCCCCCTCCAACTACCTCTATATGGAGGCAGATGCAAAAGAGCTGCACGTCTCCTGCGAAACGGCGGACGGCACGGTCATCGATACGGTAACGCTGAGAAAATCAAAACCACCCGCATAGCGGGTGGTTTTGATTATTGCATTTTAGCGTTTAATGCCGCCAAGGTTTACGGTTGTTGTAATCGCGCATGATACGCTTGACCGCTTGATCATGGCGTTTTTGTTCCTCGCGCATGGCGCGGTTATATTTCTCTTGATCGCCGTCGCGGCGGAAGTCAAATTTGATTCTGCGGACGTTCTCGTCGTGGATGCGGTCTTCTTCTTTCATGCGGAAGCTGTACTCGTTCGACGCGCCGTCCTCATAGGACAACTGCGTCGGCGGCACGGCGGCATGCGCGGCGGGCGCACCGGCGACAATACTAAGTCCCATCACGGCGGCAAGTGCGACGGCAAAATAACGGCTTTTCTTCATGGTTCCCCACTCCCTTAAATCATATCTATGAACACATTTACTTTACCGCGTATCCCTTGGAAGGTATTTAAGAACGTGTAAACACGCCATTAAAAGTTATTTGCTGAGAAATACGGGACAGTGCGCGTGTTTGCTGACGTACGAGGACACGCTGCCAAAGGCAATGCGCTCGAACGTGCCGAAGCCGCGCGTTCCCATGACGATGAGGTCGCTCTCCTCCTCAGCGGCGACGGCAACGATGGTCTCGCCGGGATTTCCTTCGGCGACGCGCGGATGGGCGCGCACGTTGTGCGGAATCTCGTGCATCAGCTCCGCGAGGAGGCGATAGGCGGAAATCTTCAGCTCGGCGGGCAGATAGCCGCTCGTGCTGACCTGCTCGAATGCCGAGACATGCGCGTCGTAATCGACGACCATGAGTACTGTCAGCTCCGCCCCCGTACCGCGCCCAAGCTCAATTGCCCATGTTGCGGCATGGAACGACGCATGAGAGCCGTCGATAGCGACGAGGATGCGCTCGCATCGAACGTCGTGCGCGGGGCGACTCTTTATCTCCGCAATCAGGAATGCCGTGTCCATCTCGAATACCTCCTTTAGGTTTCTAGGTGCAGTCTTGTCCCTGCGGGCTGCCCGTCCGCATCGCGCGCAAGCAGCTCCTTTTTCGCGCTGTAAAAACGCAGTGTGTAGAGGACGCCAACGACGGCGATGTAGATAAGAAACGCGCCGAATGTCGTTGCATATCCCATGAAGTCGGCACCGCGCGTGATGATGTCACGCGTGAAATGGAACTCCCATGTGAGCGGCCAAATATGTGAGAGTGCCACGACCCAGTCGGCGAAATGCGAAAGTGGCCCCGTCGGGCCGCCGAAAATGAAGCCGCCGGGGATGATGAGGATCATGCGGCTTGCGGCAACGCCGGGATTCGCCGCCGACCAGCCCGCGAGCGTCGTCACCATACCGAGCACAAATACATAGAAAATCTGGACAAAGATGAAGTTCGCAAGATGCCCCGCAAAGATGAGGTCGCCCCAAACGCGCAGTACCGCCATGCCGACGCACCACGAGACGATAAGGAGTCCGCCGTAGGGAAGCGTCCGCAGGACGAGATCCCACGGTGTTCCCGTGCGCAGGATGGCATCAAGCTCCCCCGTCAGGCGCAGGCGCGGGATCATACCGATAGTCGCAAAGGTGTAGAACATCGAGCCGAAGAAGAACAGGAAGCCAAGTGTCATGCTGTTGCTCGTCGAGGTATTCGGGCTAAAGAGCACGCGGTCGGCAATCTGTATGCCGCCGTCGATCGTGTCGTTCGTGCTGCCGGAATCGCCGTTTGCCGCCGCGTTCTCAAGCACGGCGAGCTCATTCATCGCTTCCTTTATCTCGGCGGTCTGTGCGGCGTTCGTGTTGTCATAGAACACGCCGATGTGATTCGCCGTCCCCGTATAGCGGTCTTTTTCGAGACCCTGCGGGAAATAGACGACGGCAATCGCCTTGTCGCGGTACAGGAAGGAGCGCGGATCGGCGGGCGTATTGACCACCGCCGTGACCTTCATGTACTCCGAGGCGTCGATGCGGTTCGTGAGCTCATGCGTGTAGGCGGAGTTATCGAGGTCGATGACGACGACGCCAGCATCTTTGGAGAAATTGCCCGCGAGCATCACGGACAGCACGACGGAGATCACCATGGCGACCATGATGGAGACCTTTTCATACGGCATTCCCTGCCCGGAAAAAAGGTATTTGAGCTCAGCTTTGAGTGAATGCACGGTCACTCACTCCAATCGTCATGCCGGGAATGATCCCGTCGGTCGGGTCGACGTAGATGCGAATCTGAAACGCGGAGAGATCCGCCTGACTCTTCTCGCGCGACATCTTGAGGTCGGCGAACCCCGGCGCCTTCGTCACGAGACGCACCGTCCCCGGCACCTCGCGGTCGCCCGCGACGGCATGCCCAGTGATGCGGTCGCCCTCGTGAATCCCGCGTACCTGATCCTCGCTGACGTAGATGTCATAATAGTCTCGATTACTTTCGAGGAGGACGACGGGGCGTCCCGGGGAGATCATCCCGCCTTCTTTGGCGAGGAGCTTCAGCACCTTGTCGTCCTCGGGCGCACGCAGCACGAGACGATCGCGCGCAACCTCGAGTTCCTTTTTCTGCACGAGGAGCATGTCTCGCTGCGCTTCGAGTGCCGCAACGTCGTTCCCCATATTTGCCGCGCTCCGGCGCGCCTGCTCGATGGTCGGCAGGGAGATGGACTCCGTATTGCCCGTATCCGCTGCGCCGCCGAGGAGCTGCGCGAGATTTTGCGCCTGCTGCTGCGTCGCGGCGCGCGCAACGGAAAGACGCATCTCGGCGTTGTCGAGTGCTTCCTTTGAAACTGCACCCTCGGCAAAGAGCGCCGCCATGCGCTCGTAGTCGCGTGCGCTGTTTGCCTCGGTCGCGCGTGCGGCATCGAGCGCCGCACGCTGCCGGTCAATCCCGCGAAAACTCTGCGTCTCGTTCGTATCCACCTGCTCCAAGGAGATGCCCATCGCTGTCTTTGTCCGGGCGATCTGCGCCTCGATCTGCGCCAGCTGCGCATCAATGCGCGCGAGCGCAAGGGTATTGTCCGTCGCGTCCAGCTCCATCACGACGTCGCCCGCGCGCACCTCGTCGCCTTCCCTCACAGTCTCGCGCACGAGACGCCCGCTCACGGAGTCAAAGGACATCTTAACCTGCTCGGCGGTGAGGATGCCCTCTTTTTGCCGCGTGGCGAGCACGACGGCATCGCTCCCCGTATACATGAGCACAAGGCCCCGCGACGATGAACAGTACGATGAACGCAGCGCCGACGCGCTTTGCCTTTGCCTTCGGATCCATATGACCGCTCCTTTCTTTCCCCTCTCATCCTATGTAAAAAGCGCCGCACCTGTGAAGGTGCGACGCCGGAAGAATCTCAGATTCTTTGTGTCTCCCTTATTCCGCAGTGAACGGAAGAAGTGCGATATTACGGGCACGCTTGATGGCAAGCGTGACCTGTCTTTGATGCTTTGCGCAGTTGCCGGAAATGCGGCGCGGGAGAATCTTCCCTCGCTCCGTTGTGAAGCGGCGCAGTTTCGCGGCGTCCTTGTAGTCGATATGGTCTACCTTATCAACGCAGAACGAGCAGACCTTGCGGCGGGGCTTGCGTCCCCGATCTCGTCTCATCATTTTATTTTTCCCTCCTTGTCACGGGATATTCCGGGCGCACGCGCGCTCAGAATGGAATCTCGTCGTCCGGAACCACGGGTCCCATCATGTCGGGTGCACCGCCGCCTGCGGCAGGTGCAGCGCCGGATCCGGCGGGGGCATCGTAGCCGCCCATACCGCCGCCGGCATTTTTCGAATCAAGAAACTCTACATTGTCCGCTACGACATCGGTCGCGTATTTGCGCTGCCCGTCATTGCCGTCGTAGCTGCGCACCTGAATGCGCCCCTCGACGCCAATGCGGCGTCCCTTCGTGAGGTTATTGCCGCAAATTTCGGCGAGTTTGTCCCAGCAGGTGACGGGGATAAAATCAGCCGTCTGCTGCCCCTCCTGCTGCGCCGCACGCGAAAAGCGGCGGTCAACAGCAACGGTGAACCGGCAAAATGCCTTGCCGCTCTGTGTGTAGCGTATATCGGGGTCGCGCGTGAGGCGCCCGATCAGTATGACTCTGTTCATTCGATTGTTCTCTCCCGCATGTCTATGGGATTCGTTTTACTCTTTGTCAGTTTCCGGAACACCGTTCTCCGCACGGACGATCATATGCTTTAAGAGATCGTCGGTGATCTTCATCACGCGGTCGCACTCGGCGACGCAGGCGGGCTCTGCATTGACATACAGCAGAACGTAGTATCCCTCGCTGTGGTCATTGATCTCATAGGCAAGGCGCTTCTTGCCCCAGCGATCCTCTTTCTCAATCGTACCGCCGTTTGCCTGAATGAGCTTCGTGAACTTCTCGATGACGGCGTTGGTCGCCTCTTCCTCCATCGGCTTCACGATAAATATGACTTCGTACATTCTCACGAAATCACCTCCTCTTTGGTCTGTGGCCGCCGCTCATCGCAGCGGCAGAGTGAAATTTTTCGCTGCAAGCGCGCACGAAAGACGCGCTTGGCAACGTGACTTAGTATAGCATGTTTGTGACGCACGCGCAAGATGCAGGAGGCAATTTTTATTCCCGTCGAGGCATTTGGTCAATGCGCGTTTGAATTGGGAGAAAATTATGGTATACTTCTTATGATATCAGTTGCTGCGGGAGGGAATTATTTTGCGTATTGTCATAGCGGGAGCCGGGCGCCTGGGCTACAGCATCGCGTCCCTGCTCTCGGAGGAGGGCATGGACGTCGTGGTCGTAGACGGCGAGGAGAGCCAGCTTGAGGCGGCAAAGACGACGCTCGACGTGCTCACGATCGCGGCGAACATCTCAAGTCCGCTCACGATGAACGATCCTGATATTAAAGGAGCGGACATCCTCATCGCCGTCACGGAAAGCGACGAGGTGAACATGGTCGCCTGCATACTCGCGAAGAAACACGGCATCCCCCACACGATCGCCCGCATCCGTGACATGAACTTTACGGTGGAGGCAAGCGCCTATCTCAAGGAAAATTTTGACATCGACCTCGCGCTCAATCCGGAGCTGATTACAGCACGCGAAATCAACCGCATCCTCATGACGCCAGCAGCGCTCAACGTGGAGGACTTCGGTCAGGGCAAGGTGCGTCTCTTTGAGACGCGCATCCGGCGCAAATCCGCGATCGCGCGTACGCCGCTGAAATCATTGAAGCTCCCGCCCGGGGTGCTCGCGGGACTCATTTTCCGCGATCACCGCATGATCATCCCCCACGGCGACGATGTGTTCCTGCCGGGCGACAACGCCTACTTCATCGGTCTGCCGGACAAGATTGAACAGTTCAGCCAAAGTCTGGTGCAGAGCGACACGCACAAGCTGAACCGCGCCGCAATCATTGGCGCGGGACGCACGGGGCGCGCCCTTGCGCTCATGCTCGAGCAGCAGGGCGTGCAGGTCAAGGTCATTGATAAGAACCGCGAGCGCTGCGAGCTGCTCGCGGAGAAGCTAAAGACGGGGCTTGCGATCTGCGGCGACGGGACGGATATCGATCTCCTCACGGAGGAGGGCGTCGCGGAGGCGGACGTCATTGTCTGCCTCACGGAGGATGACAAGCTGAACCTCATGCTCGCGCTGCTCGCGCGCCACCTGTCCGACAACCGCATCAAGACGGTCGTGCGCGTCGACCGCAACGAATACATCGACCTCATGGAGAAGGTTGGCGTCAACATCGCGCTCTCGGCGCGTCTGCTCTCGGCGAGCGAGGTGCTTGCCTATGCGCGCGGCGGTGATGTGGCACGTGTGACCCTGCTCGAGGGGGCGCGTGCGGAGGCGCTCGAGGTGATCGTCAGTCCAGGCGCACCCGTGACGGGCAAACAGCTCATGAACGCGCAGCTCCCGCGCGAATGCCTCGTCTGTGCCTATGTGCGCAACGAGGAGGCAGCGATCCCGAACGGGATGACGGAGCTGATGCCGGGCGACCGCGTGATCCTCTTCGTGCTGAAGAGCTTCGCACAAAAGGCGCTGTCTTATTTTGGAGACGACTGATGCGGTTCGATTTATTTTGGGTACTCATGGGGCGCACAGCGTATGTGTTCGCACCGCTCTACCTCGTGCCGTTCGCCTACGGGTTCATCTACGGTGTGGATGGCGCGAGCTCATTTTTCGCACTCAGCATCCTGACGGCGATCATCGGCATGGTGTTCGGCAATATGGGGCGCAGTCATATGCGTCAGCTGTCCGTGCAGGAGGGTATGCTGTTCATTCTCGCCATTTGGCTGCTGCTCGCCGTCCTCGGGATGCTGCCGTTCCACCTCGCTGGTCTGCATCTGTCGCCTGTCGATACGTTCTTGGAGTGTATCTCTGCGCTCACGACGACAGGCATGACGTCGCTCGGCGATGTGCTGCCGCCGACGCTCCTCCTCTGGCGGGCACTCCTCAGCTGGTTCGGCGGTCTGCTCTTCGTGGTCATTCTCGTGACGGTACTGCCCGTCGTTGGCGGATGTTTCGGCGTTGATTTCACTGTGGGGCAGGATCGGCTATTCAGCCCGCTCTGGAACCGCATGACAAAGCCGATGCACGAGATGATGCTGCTCTATATTGCGCTGACCGCGGTTGCCGCCGGCATCTATCTTGCGGCGGGAGATGCGGCGTTGCCCGCATTCATGCTTGCGCTCTTTACCATCTCCTCGGGTGCCGGCTCAATGACGGGCGGTATCTCTCCCACCCCCGCGCTGATGGCTGCGGGCGGCATCGTCTCGCTGCTCTCCGCCCTGCCGCTCCTTACGCTGTGGCAGGCAGGGCGACGGCACACGGCAAAGAACCTTCTTCATCATGCGGAGCTGCGCGCCTTTTTCACACTGCTCTTCTGTGCCGGCGTTCTTCTCGCTCTTTTGCCCATACTGCACGGGCTGCTCCCCGTGGGGGCTGCACTCGGGCACGGGTTCTTCTACGCCGCCTCCTTTCTCTCGACAAACGGTCTGACGCTGCGCCCGGCGGATGAGTTTCACGGATTTGCACAGCTCCTCCTCATCCTGCTCGCCATCATCGGCGGGTGTATGGGATCCGCGGCAGGCGGTTTCCGCATCTCGAGGCTCCTCGTATTATGTTCACTCGCGTGGACGGAACTGCTGCGCACGCTGCACCCACGTATGGTTTTCGCCGTGCGCCAAGGCGGCGAGATCGTCCCCCTGCACGCGGCGGGGCGCATTCTCATGCTCGTGTTTTTCTTCGCGGCGGTGTTCGGCGGCGGCAGTCTCCTGCTTGCTCTCGCAGGGCTCTCGCCCATCGAGACAATCTCCCTCACTGTGGCGTGCCTGACGACAACGGGCAGTGTCTCCTCACTCGCCGGGCTCGATACGCTCGCGGGGCTGCCCGCATGGACAAAGTTCTCTTGTGCGTTCTTGATGGTGCTCGGACGCATCGAGGTCTTTGCGTTCTTCCTGTTCGTCGGCGCCCTCTTTGAAAACATGCAGCGCAAGTGGTGAGAAGCTATGAACATCTACACGGTCAATTACATTCTCTCGCGTCTCGCCTTTGCCGTTTCGGTATCGCTCGTCATCCCGCTCGTACTCGCCGTCCTTTATCATGAAAGCAGCCGTGAGGCATTCATGCTCGCCGCACTTGTCAGCGCGTTCCTCGGCGCTGCATTCCGCCGATATGGGCGGCCTGCCGAGGAACTGACGGCACGCGAGGGGATCGCCATCACGGCATTCGGCTGGATGACGGGGACGTTTCTCGGGATGCTGCCCTATCTGCTCGGCGGCTACCTCGGCTTCCTCGACGCGCTCTTTGAGAGCATCTCAGGATTTACCGGGACGGGCGCAACGGTGTTTGCTTCACTCAGCCCCCTTCCCTACAGCATTCTTTTTTGGCGGATGATGACGGCGTGGATCGGCGGTCTCGGCATCATCGTTATCTTCATCGCGCTCCTCCCGCAGTCAGGGGCAAGCACGATCTACATGTATAACGCCGAGGGTGCGGGGCCAACCATGGATCGCGTGATGCCGCGCCTGCGCGACATGACGATGGCACTCTTTAAGATCTACCTCTTCTTTACCGTGGTGACAACGGTCGTCTATATGCTCTGCGGCGTCGATTTCAGCATCGCTGTGACCCATGCCATGTCCACGATTGGCAGCTGCGGATTCTCCACCTACGATGACAGCGCGATGCACTTTCACAGCGTCGCTTTCGAGCTGTGGACGGCGCTCTTCATGTTCCTGACGGGCGGCAGTTTTTCCCTGTACTATCGCGTGTGGATCAAAGGGCCGGGCGTGATTCGCCGCAATACGGAGTTCCGCACCTATTTCTTTATCGCGGTCGGGGCGATTCTCCTCATCACGCTGAACCTCAGTATAGAGATGAAGGTGGATATCCTCTCCGCGCTGCGCGCCGCCGTCTTTCAAGTGCCGTCACTCTCGACGACGGGTTTTGTCTCCGCCGATTTTGAAACGTGGCCGACCTTTTCCAAAATGCTGCTCCTGACACTCATGATGATCGGCGGGTGTGCGGGCTCGACGGCAAGCGGCATCAAGGTCGCGCGCATCGTGCTCCTCTTTCGAAGTGCCCGCGCCGTCATTCAACAAAAACTGAACCCGCACCGTGTCGTCGACGTCTCACTCGGCGGCGTCCATGTGGACGGCGCCGTGCTGATGCGCGTGGGAACGTTCTTCTTCCTCTATCTCCTCATCATCTGTATCACGGCGCTCCTGCTCACAGCGGACGGGCTCGCACCGTTCGACGCCGTCGCTGTCGCCGTCACGACCATCGGCAATATCGGCCCCGCGTTCGGCATCGTAAGCGCAACGGCGACCTACGCGCCCCTCTCCGATTTCGTCAAGTCCGTGCTCTGCATCACGATGCTCCTCGGGCGGCTCGAAATCTTTACGCTCCTCATTCTCCTGCGCCCATCGTTTTGGAGAAAGACCAAGCGATGGTAAAAAAATAAACGGGCAGCGCCCGCATCAGCATAAAACGATTTATTTTGCCTAAGTTCAAAGGAGGTAAAATCATGGGTATGTGTGCCAATTATTATGAAATCAGTGACGAACAGTTTAAGGAAATCGAATCCTCTTTGGATGTGATCTACGATTTCTCGGAGCGCGGAGAGGTCAATGAAGCCGATATCGACAAGATGTGGGACGCGCTCCATTTCTTACTAACCGGAGAGTCTGCCATGTACCGCCTTGAAGACAACCTGCTCAGCAATATGGTCGTTGGAAAAACCGCCCTTGATAATAAAGAAATTTTAATAGGGTACACTGAGCCCACAAGGGTAAAAGAGATTGCAAAAGAGTTGGATCAGGTCAATTTCGATGACATACTAAAAAAATTCAATATGCAAGAATGTAAAGAAGAGGAGCTCTATCCGAACATATGGGACTACGAAGAAGAGACGGAGGAAATCATGGAGGATCTAACATACTCCTTTGACACACTCAACAAACTCTATCACAGTGCCGCCGAACACAATCACGGCGTTCTCGTCATGATCGACTAAATGATTTTCCAACAGCGCATTATTTTCGCATCATTACCTCCTCAATCGCATCATTTGCGCATCACATGAGGAGGTAATGATGCGATTGAGGAGATAAATACAAAAGGCAGCCTGCATTTTCGAGATGCAGGCTGTTTTTATGGTTCGATTCGTTTACATCATCCTATTCAGTTCTCCTCGTCCTGCCATTCATCCAGCATAATATGATCGCCCGTCATTTGACGCCTGCGGATATTTTCACGCCCCCATGCGCACATAACGTCGACGATCGCATCGGCGGTGCGTCCGTATTCCGTGATTGAATACTCCACCTTGGGCGGCATCTGCTCGTATACGATCCGTTCGACGATTCCGTCCCGCTCAAGCTCGCGCAGCTGCTGGATCAAGACCTTTTCCGACACGCCGGGGATGCGGCGGCGCAGCTCCCCCGTGCGCTTCGTTCCCGCCATGAGCAGGCAAACGATCAGCGCTTTCCATTTGCCGCCGAGAATTTCCAGCGTGGCTTCTATTCCTAGACGATATTGTTTCATATAGAATGCGCCTCCCCGTCTATTATATCCTGTGCCGCATGCCCCGGCAATACTTACCAAAAGGTAAGCGTTTCCTTACTTCATTGTGCGTATTTACGTTTCTCTTTCGCTGCGTTATGATTCATGTGAGAATGCAAACGCTTTAAGGAGGATACGTTATGAACCGTTCAAAAAAACCGCTGATTACGATCACGGGCGTTTTGGGAAAACAAGGCTCAAGCGTCGCCAAGACGCTGCTTGCCGACGGCCGCTTCGCTGTGCGCGGGATCACGCGGCGCACGGATACGCCCGAAGCACGGAAACTCGTCCGCCGCGGCGCCGACCTCGTCAATATACCGCTGACGCTCGGATATAAAGATGCGTTCGAGGACGCCTTTCGCGGCTCCTACGGGGTCTTCTTGATGACGCCCAATCTCCCGCCGCCCGCGACTCATGAAACGGCGCTTGGCAAAGAGCTCGCGGACGCCGCCGCTGCGGCCGGCGTGCGGCATATGGTATACAGCAGTCTGGAGAACGTCGATCAAATTACGGGCGGGAGACTGTCCGCGCCGCATTTCACCGACAAGGCGTGTGTCGAAGCATATATCCGTACCCTTCCCGTTCAAAGCAGCTTTATCTACCTGGCGTTCTTCTATACGAATTTTATGGAATTCTATACGCCGTATCGAAAAGACGGCGCCGACACACTCGTCTTTCCGATTTATCTGCCGGAGGATTTCAAAGCGCCGTTCGTCGATCCGACGAGCGCCACGGGACCGGCCGTTCTTGAGATCCTCTCCCATCCGGAGCAGTATGCGGGCGCCTCCCTGCCCGTGATCGGCGACGTTCTCTCGCCGCGGGAAGTTGTCGATGCCTTCGTCGAGGTCACCGGCAAGCAGGCGATATATAGTTCCGCGTATACGCGCGACGAGCTGCTCTCCCATTTCCCCGATTTTGCCGCGAACAAGCCGCTCGTCGAAGAGCTCTGCGGCATGACGCGCTACGCGGTCGAATATGGCTATTATCAAAAGACGCGCGATCTGTCATGGTATCGAAAGATCAACCCGCACGCCCTGCGCTGGAAGGATTTTCTCCGCACAACGGGATGGCAGGGCGAGAAGATTTCATTTTGACCGCGCGGCTCTCCGTTCGTACATCGTGGCAAAAAAGCAGCCTGTGTTTTTGAGGTACAGGCTGCTTTTATGTATTTGTTATTATTTTAGTTTCCCGTACGCTTCATCGGATACGGGCGCGCACCACTCGTTGCTCGTGTGCTCGCCCGGGACTTCGATCGCGAGATGCGAAAACCAACTGTCCTTTGCCGCGCCGTGCCAATGCTTCACGTTCGGCGGGATGTTGACAACGTCGCCCGCCCGAAGTTCCCGCGCATCCTCCCCCTCCTCCTGATAGTAACCGCGCCCCGCGACGCAGACGAGGATCTGCCCGCCGCCGCGATCCGCATGATGGATATGCCAGTAATTGCGGCACCCCGGTTCAAAGGTCACGTTATAGATGCCGAGCTGCGACGTCGAGAGCGGCGCGAGGTAACTCCTGCCGCTGAAATACTGCGCGTAGGCATCGTTCGGCGCGCCGATGGGAAATCCCATCTGACGCGCATGCCGCGCCATCGCCTCGTCGGCACCGCTCGTCCCCTCCGCCCACACTTCCTTTGCCATGCGGAATGCCGCCCACGCCTTCGGCCAGCCCACATAAAACGCGGCGTGCGTCAGTATCTCCGCGATCTCCGTCCGCGTGATGCCATTCTTCTTCGCAGATTCGAGATGATAGCGGAAGGATGTATCCGTGAGTCCCTGCGCCATGAGCGCGACCACCGTCACAAGGCTGCGGTCACGCAGCGAAAGCTGCTTCTCGCAGCTCCACACCTCGCCGAATAATACATCGTCGTTCAATGCTGCGAACTTCGGCGCAAATTCTCCCAAAATATCCCTGCCTGCGGTCTGTTTCACTGCCATCTTCGTCACCTCTTTCTTCCATATATCCCACTGCGATACACTGTTATTATCTCTTCCTAGTGCATTTCTGTCAATATCATCTCATTACCGGCTCGTTTAGGCATGACACGAAACGATAATAAGACGTCTGAAGAAAAGGAAAAGACTGCCGCCCGGTGTGGTACGGCAGTCCCGAAATCTGCATTAAATGACAGACCGGTGCGGCAATTGTGCCGCCAAAAGTCGTTTCGTAAACGGATGGCGCGCTTCATCGCGGAGACGAGAGGCGGGAAGCCGCTCGACGATTTCGCCGCGCTCCATGACAAAGACAGTCGTAGTCATGCGCCGAACGACGGCGAGGTCGTGCGTGACAAACAGTCCGGTGAAGGGCTGCGCCCGGTACAGTTCTTCGATGAAGGACAGCACAGACTCCTGCGTCACGACGTCTAACGCACTCGTTGGTTCGTCAAAAAGAAGCAATTCCGGTCGAACGAAGAGCGCGCGGATGAGCACGACGCGCTGGAGCTGCCCGCCCGAGAGTTGATGCGGCAGACGCTCCGCCGCAGCGGTCTCAAGACGCGCCCGTGCGAGCATGTCGGAGAGTGCCGCCGCCTCGCCTTTGGGCTCGACGATGCCAAACGCCCGCAGCGGGGCAAGCAGGAACTCTCCGATGGTCATGCGGGGACTGAACGCTTCGAGCGGATTTTGGAAGATGAGCTGCATCTGTCGATAGACAGAATTCCCCCATCCGTCCGCGCCCGGCGTCAGCACCGTCCCCGCAAAGGAAATCGTGCCCGCGCACGGTGGCTCAAGCCCCGCGAGCATTTGCAGCAGGGTTGATTTGCCGCATCCGCTCGCGCCGACGATGCCCGTGATCTCGCCTTTGGCGAGACTGAACGATACACCGCGCACTGCCTCGATGACGCGCGCGCCCTCGCGATAGGTCTTGCGGAGGTCGCGCACCTCCAATACATCATCCGCCATGCCCGCTCCTTGTCTCATTCAACCGTCCGCCATATGCGGCACCGCGCGCAGGAGCACCCGCGTATATTCCGCTGTGGGACGCTCCAGTACGGTGCGGCAGTCGCCGCTCTCGACGAACCTCCCCGCCTGCATGATGAAAATACTGTCCGCCACATATGCCGCCGCATCGATATTGTGTGTGACGAAGATGACGCAGCAGCCCTTTTCCTCCACGCGCGCCCGCAGACGGTCGAGCAGACTGCGGCTCGCAATCACGTCGAGCGCGCTTGTCGGCTCGTCAACGAGCAGGAGTTTCGGCGTGAGCGCGAGCGTCATGGCGGTGGCGGCGCGCTGCCGCATCCCGCCGCTGAGCTGGAAAGGATATGCCGAGAGGAGCTTTTCCGCGTCCTCTAGGTTCTCCCGACGCAGCGCTTCGACTGCAATCTCATGCCATCCCTCCCCCGCGCCGTGCGCCGCGAGGTAGTCGCGGAACTGTGCACCGATGCGGCGGATGGGACTGAGATATGTGCCCGGCTCTTGAAAGAGAAAGGCAATATCCTGCCCCATCATGGAGCGCCGCGCCCGTGCGGACAGTGCGAAGAGATCGGCGCCGTAAAAGCGTACCGTTCCCCCCGTCACCGCACCGCCGTCCGGAAGGATGCCGATGAGCGTGCGCAGGAGCGTAGATTTGCCGCAGCCGCTCTCACCGACGACGGCGGCGATCTCGCCGCGTCGCACGGTCATGGACACATCACTCAGGAGGCGGCGCGTGCCGACCTCCACGCGCAGCGATGCGACCTCGAGCAGAGGAATTTTATTTTCCGTCAACGGTGAGATCCTTCGTGATGAGATAGTAGTCGATCGGATGCACGACGACGCCTTTGACATTCGACTGTGCAACGACTTGGTTCGTCGGGCAGACGAGATAGAGATTCGGCACGTCTTGGAGCACGAGATCCTGAATCTTCCCGGCGAGCTCCATGCGCTGCTTAGCGTCCGCCGCCGTGACCATCGCGTCGAGGAGTTTGTCGACCTCGGGATTCGCGTAGTGTCCGACGTTCTCCGGGCTCGTGGAGCGGAGCGTCTGATCCATATACCAGTAAGGATCGTTCGTCCCCATCGTGATCCAGTTGCTCTCGGTCAGGTCAAAGTCGCGCTTCGTCTTTGCCTCCTCCGAGTTTTGGACACGGCGGAGGTTGACCTTAATCCCGGCTTTTTGGAGCTGGTTCTGTACCGCTTCGTACAGCTCCGTCTTGCTGCCCCACACGTTGATCGTGAGTTCGAGCGGCTTGCCGTCCTTCGTCACATATCCCTCGGCGTTCTTCTCCGTATAGCCCGCCGCCTTCAGCAGTTCCTCCGCCTTCGCGAGATCCATATGCTCGCGCAGGGATTCTTGATACTTCGGTCCGATGTTCGGCGGGAAGGGTGCGCCCGCAACGACCGCACCGTTGCCCTCGATCTTTGCGAGATCGTCATAGTTCACCGCATAGCTGACCGCACGGCGCAGGTTCGCGTCCTTCAGTACGCCGTCAAAATTCATGCGCAGCATGTAGACGCGCACGCCGACGATTTCCTCGATCTTGTAGGAAGCGTTTTCAAACAAGCTGCGGTTCGCGCTGTTGCAGCGCTGAATGAGGTTCACATCGCCGGACTGGAGCGCCATCGCGCGCTTGTTGTCGTCCTCGAGGTTCTTCACCGTGAGGGTATCGAGACCCGGCGTGCCGTCCCAATAGTATTCGTTGCGCTTGAGCTGAATCTCTTCGCCCTTTTTGAACCCAACGATTTGATAGGGGCCCGTGAGCACGGGCGCGGACGCCACGTTGGAGAGATCCGCCTTCGTGTTCAAAATGACGAATGCCGGCTCGGTCAGCGCGGCGAGCAGCGCGCCGTGCGGCTCCGTCGTCTCGATGACAAGATCTTGTCCCTCGACCTTGAGGTCTTTGATCTTCGAAGATTTCTGCGAGCGAGCGCTCTCCTTGAGCGTGCGCTCAAGCGACGCCTTGACGAGTTCGGGCGTCATGGGCGTGCCGTCTTGGAACTTAACGTTCTCACGAATGTGGAACCGCCACGTCGTGGGGCTCGTCGCTTCCCACTTGTCCGCGAGCTGCGGCGTGAACTCCATCTTATCCGAGACGGTGACGAGCGTTTCGCCCGCGCCGATGCGCGTGACCGTCCAGCCGTCCCACTCGTGCGCGGGATCGACGGATTCGCCAAACCAATAGAGCGCGGCGCTGAGATGCTTCCCGCTGTCCGCCGCCTTTTCCTGACCGCCGCAGCCCGCGAGCAGTCCAACGCTCAGCAGCATGACCGCCAGCATCGCATAGATTCGTTTCATACTTTTCCTCCTTCAACATTTCCCCAAAACGCGTTCAGTTTTTCTCCGCAGCATCACCTCCCGCAGGATCCATCACATCGCGCAGAATGTCGCCGATGAAGTTGAACAGCAATATCGTGATAAAGATCGCCGCACCCGGGTAAATCATGAGCTGCGGCGCCGTCTGCAAATAATCGCGCGCCCCCATGAGCATCGTCCCCCACTCCGGGTACGGCATGGGCACGCCGATGCCGATGAGCGACAGCCCCGCCACGGTGAGCAGGATCTCGCCGATGTTCTGAAAGACGAGCACCAAAAGACGCGGCACGACGTTCGGCAGGACGTAGGAGAACACCGTTCCCAAAAATCCCGCGCCCGCAAACCGCGCATAGCGCACATAGGTCTTTTCCCGCTCCGCCTGCACGAGCGAGCGCGCGACGCGCGCATACTCCGCCCAATGCGTCAGGCAGAGGGAGAAGATGAGGTTGTCCGTATCGGGGCCGAGCAGACCGATGAGCGCGATCGCCACAACGAGCGCGGGCATACTGAGGAAGAGATCGAGCGCCGCCGTTACGATGCGGTCGGCAAAGCCGTGCAGGAACGCCGCGAACGCCCCGATGAGAATCCCACCGACAGCCGTGATCGCCACGATAACGAGCGAGAGCGCGATGCTGATGCGCCCGCCGCAGAGCAGGCGCGTGAGTTCGTCGCGCCCGAGCTGATCCGTACCGAGAGGATGCGCCGCCGTATTCGGCGCAAGACGCATCGTCAGATCCTGCGCATAGGGATCACCGGGCGAAAGATACGGCGCGCATACGATGACGAGCATCCACACGAGCAGCAGCGTCCCGATGATGCGAAAATCACGGCGGTGCAGGAGGCGCGTCCAAAAGAATCTCATAGCTGCCGCGCCCCCTTTGCCTGCAAACGGCGCGGGTCAAGCCACAACGTGAGCACATCCGCAACGAAATTCGCCGCGACAAAGACGCCCGCTCCCCACAGCACATACGCCTGCATGAGCTGATAGTCGCGCGCGAGGATCGCCGTCGTCATGAGCTGCCCCATGCCGCGCCAGCCGAATATCGTCTCGATGACCGCCGAGCCGCCCATGATATTCCCCATCGTGATGCCGAGCATCGGCAGGAGCGTCATCAGCGCATTCGGCATGATGTACTTCCACAGCACCGTACGCTCGGAGAGCCCGAGCGTGCGCGCGCCGAGCACATAGTTTTTCCCAGCCTCCTCAAGGAGCGCCGATCGGATTCGGCGGATATAGAGCCCCGCGAGCCATAGAGCGAGCGCGGCGCAGGACGTGCTTACCCCCGCACTGCTCGAGGACGTGTTCGAAGTGCCGTTCTTCACGAGCATCCGGCAGGACACACGATATCTATATTATTAACACCCATAAAGGAGGACATTTATGTTCAAGACAAAGAAGAAAATCCTGGCAAGCCTCGGCGCAGCGGTCCTGCTCCTCGGCGCAGGATGCGGACAGCAGCAGGCGGCGGAAACCAAGACGGAAAGCGCCGCCTCGTCCTACACGCCCATCTCGTGGACGGAGAACATCGGCGGCACGGAGCTGCAGATGAAGACCACAGCCCCGCCGACACACGCCGTCTCCATGTCACAGGCAACAACCGAGATGCTGCTCACGCTCGACCTCGGCGACCACATGGCGGGCACCGCGTTCAAGGAGGAGGAAATCTATCCGCCCCTCCAAGCAGCCTATGAGAAAGTCCCCGTCCTCGCCGAAAAGTGGCCGTCCTACGAAGTCTTTATGGCGGCAAAGCCGGACTTCGCAACCGGTTGGGAAGTCCCCTTCACGAAGCGCGGCATCGAGGCGGACAAAATCACCGCACAGAATATCCCCATCTTCGTCCCCGACTCCATGCAGTCCACAAAGGCAGATCTTGACATGGTATTCGCCGACATGATCAAGCTCGGCGAAATCTTCGGCGTCAAAGACCGTGCCGAGGCATGGGTTGCGGATCAAAAGAAGCAGCTCGCCGCCGTGCAGGACAAAATCGCAAAACTGCCGCATAAGCGCGTCTTTGTCTTTGACTCCGAGGACGGCGAACCGTTCACCGTATTCGAAGGCTATACGCCGAACCTCCTGCGTCTCATCGGCGCGGACAACGTGATGAGCGGACAGGGCGTCGATAAGACGTGGAGCAAGACGAGCTGGGAGAGCGTCGTCGCCGCCGATCCCGAGTACATCATCATCGCCGACTACGGCACGAGCATCCGCAACGAAGACGACTTCAATCAGAAAGTCGAGAAGCTCAAGGCAAATCCGCGGCTTCAAGGAACGACTGCCGTGAAGGAAAATCACTTCGTCCGCGTGAAACTCTCCGAGATCACCCCGGGCGTGCGCAGTGTTGACGCGCTCAAGCGTCTCGCCGAGCAGATCCACGGCGTAAAGATCGACTAAATCAATACGCACACAGAAAAAGGGCGATTACATCTCCATGTTCACAGATGTAATCGCCCTTTTCATATGACGTCTTCCATACTATTTTATTCTTTTCATTTACTCACGTAAAATTTGCTCTATTCGTCTTCCGTGAAATACTTCATTGAGGTTTTTTTCCACTCGTGCTTGGTATAGAGCATCCGCCGCTCCGCGATCCCGGTCTCTGCGGCGAGTACGGCAGCAATCTCCTCACACTCGTCGCGGCTGTATCCGTGGATCATAGTATAGAGGTTATACCGCCAATCTTCGCTGCGGTTGCGGTCATAGCAATGCGAGACGCGCGGATGCTCCGCCATGCGGCGCGCGACCTCATCCATTTGTGCATCGGGGACGTCCCAGACGCATAGGGCATTCGCGGTGAAGCCGACTTCGCGGTGTCGGAGCACCGCGCCCACTTTGCGAATTTTTTTTTCTTCGCGCATGGCGGTGATCCGTGCGAGAAGTTCTTCTTCTGTGATGCCGATCTTCTCTGCCAATATTTTATATGGCTCGGCGACAAGCGGGAACTCTCCCTGCAGGAGACGGATGATTTTCTTATCGAGGATGCTGATTTCTGCCGTATCAGTCATGTCGCGCCTCCCTATGCGAGCTTGAATTGGACATTGATTTTATAGCGCCGTTTTGCCCGAAGGCTCATTGCGCGTTTAACCCCCTTCAGCGCGGCGACCTCTCGGAGGATCTTCTCCTCCGCTTCTTGTGACACTGTCAGCAGTGTAAACCAAAGATTGTAATCCCCTCCCGCACGCTCGTAGTTATGCGTTGCCCCCGGATAACGGTTGACCGCCGCCGCAACGTCGGGCAGGCAGCTTTCGTCCACTTCGAGCGCGATGAGTGTCCCTCTGTAACCAAGTCGCTCGGAGTTGAAAAATGTGCCGATGCGCCGGAGATAGCCCTCTCGTTTGAGCGCTGCAAGGCGTTCAAGCACGTGCTCCTCATCGGTTTCAAGCTGCTCGCCCAAACGCGCAAACGGCCGCGAACACACCGGCAGGTTCCCCTGCAGGAGGTTCAGCAGCCGTTTGTCAAAATCGGTTAATTCCATCATCGTATACATCTCCCTAAAAATACACACAGCGCGGTCACTTCGCGTGCCGCGCTGTATGTCCGCCTTGCTCAGGGGCGGATGCCTCGGCACAAAGATGAACCGCATTCATTTCTCTTGTTCCTATTCTATCAGATTATCCTTCATCACGTCAAGCAATTCTGAACGACCTTCATTTTTTGGAGACGCATAGGGAAGTATTGTAAGTTCCGGAACACCGAGGGCGCGCCGCATCGCCGCGATCTGCGCACGACAGGCGTTCTTGCCGAGTTTATCCGCCTTCGTCGCAACGACGAGGACAGGGATGTCATGTGCGATGAGCCACGAAAACATATTTCGATCGGACTCCATCGGCATATGACGAATGTCGAGCAAGAGGCAGACGAACCGCAGGTATTCGGAGGTCAAGAAATATTCTTCAATAAATTTTGCCCACGTCTTTCTGCTGTCGCGCGCCGCCTTTGCATAGCCGTAGCCCGGCAGGTCGACGATATGCACGGGATGCCGCTCCTCTCCCCCGTCGATACGCAGCAGCAGTTCATAGAAGTTGATGGTTTGCGTCTTCCCCGGCTTCGAGGAGACGCGCGCAAGCTGCCGTATCCGTGTAAGGGAGTTGATGAGGGATGATTTTCCGACATTGGATCGCCCGATAAATGCGACCTCGGGACGGCGCACCTCCGGATACTGATCTTTCCGCACGGCTGAGGCAAGGTAGACGGCCTTCGTGACCACGACGCTTTCCTGCACGGCAAACCTCCTAATTGTAGAGCGCGATTTTGAGTACCTCATCCATGTGTGTGACCGGTACGAACTCAAGTGCCTCGCGCACGGTGTCGGGGATGTCCTCGATGTCGGGGGCATTTTCCTGCGGGAGAACAATGGTCTTCATCCCTTCGCGATAGGCGGCAAGGGTCTTTTCCTTCAGCCCGCCGATGGGAAGAACGTTGCCGCGGAGGGTGATCTCTCCCGTCATGGCAACGTCGCCGCGCACTTTGCGCCCCGTGAGGGCGGAGATCATCGCGGTCGCCATGGTAATGCCGGCAGAAGGACCGTCTTTTGGAATGGCGCCTTCGGGCAGATGGATGTGGATGTCGTCCTTTTCGTAAAAATCCTCCGCAAGAGAGAGTGCTTCGCTGCGGCTGCGCACATAGGAGAGCGCCGCCTGTGCGGATTCCTGCATGACATCACCGAGCTGTCCCGTGAGGATGAGCTTCCCCTTGCCGCGCAGGACGTTGACCTCTGTGCGCAGGACATCGCCGCCCACCTCTGTCCATGCAAGCCCCGTAACAACGCCGACGAGCGGTTTTTTCTCCTGCTTCGCCGCGTGATATGCAGGCTTTTCGAGAAATTCGACGAGGTTCGCTTTTGTGACGCTGATCGGCGCGGTCTCACCTTCGACGATGCGTCGCGCGGCTTTGCGGCAAAGACGCCCGATAACGCGCTCGAGCGAGCGCACGCCCGCCTCGCGTGTATAGGAGCGGATAATCTCGGGATAGACGCCCGCGGCAACACGGATGTCCTTCGCCTTCAGCCCGTTCTGGGTGCGTTGGCGCGGCAGGAGGTGACGGCGCGCGATCTCGACCTTCTCGAGTTCGGTATAGCTCGATAGGTTCAGGATCTCCATGCGGTCGCGCAGGGGCGCGGGAATACGTGCGGCGTTATTCGCCGTGACGATCCAAAAGACGCGCGAGAGATCAAACGGCAGCTCGACATAGTGATCGCTAAACGTACAGTTCTGCACGGGATCCAGTACCTCAAGCAGTGCTGCCGACGGATCGCCGTGAAAATCCATCGCGATTTTATCCACCTCGTCGAGAAGGAATACAGGGTTCTTCACCCCCGCGCGGCGAATTCCCTCGATAATGCGTCCCGGCATTGCGCCGACATAGGTACGGCGATGCCCGCGAATCTCCGCCTCATCGCGGATGCCGCCAAGCGATGCGCGAATGAATTTTCTCCCCATGGCGCGCGCAATCGAAGCTCCGAGTGAGGTCTTTCCGACGCCGGGCGCACCGACAAGACAGAGGATCGGTGCACTCTGCTCTGGCGCAAGCCTCCGTACAGCAAGATAGTCAAGGATACGCTCTTTGATTTTCTCCAGCCCATAATGGTCACGCTCGAGAATGTTATGCGCCTCCGTCATATCGACGTGCTCCGCGGTCGTCTCCGTCCACGGCAGCTCCGCGAGGCAGTCAAGATAAGTGCAAATGACACCGACCTCGGAGCTTGTCGCAGGACTGGCATCCAATCGGTGGATCTCACGCTCAATCGTCTCGCGTACGTCCTTTGGAAATTCTTTTTTCTCTAGGATACCGCGATAGCGTTCAACATCGGCGGATTTATCCGCATCCTCGCCCAGTTCCTTATGAATTGCCTTGATCTTTTCGCGCAGGTAAAAGTCCCGCTGTACCTTGTCCATTTGTTTTCGAACGCGACGGCCAATCTTCTGCTCGATGCCCATGATGTCAAGCTCATGCAGCAGTACCTCATAGAGGTATTCGAGGCGGGCGCGTACGTCGAAGAGGGTAAGGATTTCCTGCCGAACGTCGTATCTGAGATTGAGATGACTTGCGATGATGTCTGCGAGCCGCCCCGAGTCCTCCATGATGGAGATGGAGACCAGCGCCTCGGGCGGGAGTTTATGCGAGATTTTTACCCACTCTTCGAACTTGTCGGAAACACCGTGCGTAAGTGCTTCCACATCTTTGGAGGCCGGTGCGCCCTCTTCTTCCTCATACTCTGAAACATCTGCCTCGGCATAGTTCTCTCCTTCACGGTAGGCGAGGATTTTCGCCCTCGTTTTCCCGTCAACGAGAATGCGCAGAACGCCCTCCGGCATACGCAGAAATTGGCGAATCTCAACAACGGTACCGACCGTATAGAGATCGCGCTCCGTCGGATCCTCGGCGTCGGGGTCGCGCTGGGCGACGACAAGCACCTCGTTGCTGCCCGCAATGGCGCGTTCAGTGGCCGCAACGGACCGATCGCGCCCCACATCGACGTTGACCATCATATGCGGGTAGACGACAAGACCGCGCAGCGGAAGCACCGGCAGTGTTCGTTTCTCGGCCATAATATTTCCTTCTCAAATTATCGTTATTCGGGTCAAAAAAAGGGACTGCCGCAGAAGGCACGCCCCTTTCTCATGCAAAAATGTATCAGTTGGCAGCCGCTGCCCGTGCAGCGCCCTTCCCTTCAATGGTAAGGATGGGATCGCTGTGATTCGCAACGACTTCCTTCGTCACCTGACAAGCCGTAACGCCCTGAATCGACGGCACCTCATACATCACGTTGCGCATGATGCCCTCGATGATGGAGCGCAGTCCGCGCGCCCCCGTCTTGTGCGTAAGTGCTTCCTTGGCAATGAGGTGCAGTGCATCCTGCTCGAACGTCAGACGGACACCGTCCATATCCAGAAGTCTTTGGAACTGCTTGACAAGTGCATTTTTCGGCTCCGTGAGGATACGCACCATCGCCGCTTCATCCAGCGAACTGAGGGTGACAACGACGGGCAGGCGCCCAATAAATTCGGGAATGAGCCCGTTCTTCATCAAATCCTCAGGGATCACCTTGCTGAGTGATTCACCGACGGAGACACGCTTCTTGGAGCGCACCTCGGCGCCGAACCCCATCTGCTTCTTCCCAAGACGGGACTCAATGATTTCCTCGATCCCGTCGAATGCGCCGCCGCAGATGAAAAGGATATTCGTCGTATCGATCTGCAAAAGCTCCTGCTGTGGGTGCTTGCGCCCGCCCTGCGGCGGTACGGACGCCGTCGTCCCCTCAAGGATCTTGAGCAGCCCCTGCTGTACGCCCTCGCCTGAAACGTCGCGTGTGATGGAGGGATTCTCAGATTTGCGCGCGATCTTATCGATTTCGTCGACATAGATGATGCCGCGCTGCGCCTTCTCGATGTCGTAGTCTGCCGCCTGGATGAGTTTAAGCAGAATGTTCTCAACATCCTCGCCGACGTACCCCGCCTCTGTGAGCGAGGTTGCATCCGCGATGGCAAACGGGACGTTCAGAATGCGCGCGAGTGTCTGCGCGAGCAGAGTCTTGCCGCTGCCCGTGGGACCGAGCATGAGGATGTTGGACTTGCGCAGTTCCACATCGTCATTTTTTCCATGCCCCGCGTTGATGCGCTTATAGTGATTGTAAACCGCAACGGAGAGGGATTTTTTCGCCTCGTCCTGTCCGATGACGTACTGATCCAATATGTGGCGGATTTCCTTCGGTTTGGGGACATCCCTCAACCCGACTTCTACGTCGTCGCTGAACTCCTCCTCAATGATCTCGTTGCAGAGTTCAATGCACTCGTCACAGATATATACGCCGGGGCCGGCAACGAGCTTGCGCACCTGCTCCTGCGTCTTGCCGCAGAACGAGCATTTGAGCTGCCCCTTGTCTTCCTCGCCAAATTTCATCGCGTCACACCCCCTCAGCCCTTATCTTTGCTCTCTTTGGATGCTGCCGGGGGACGTACGACCACTTCGTCGATCAGCCCGTAGGCTTTTGCCTCCTCGGCGGACATAAAGTTGTCGCGTTCGGTATCGACATTGATTTTATCGGTGTCCTGCCCCGTGTGGCGGGCAAGAATCTCATTGCCGACCTCACGCAGACGCAGGATCTCCTTCGCCTGGATCTGAATATCCGTGGACTGCCCCTGCGCGCCGCCAAGCGGCTGATGAATCATGATGCGCGCGTGCGGCAGAGCATAGCGCTTGCCCTTTGCCCCTGCAGTCAACAGGATCGACCCCATGCTCGCCGCCTGTCCGATACAGATGGTCGAGACATCGGGCTTGATGTACTGCATGGTATCGTAGATGGCAAGTCCTGCCGTCACGACGCCGCCCGGGCTGTTGATATAGAGATGGATGTCCTTATCGGGATCCTCGGATTCCAAAAAGAGCATCTGTGCGACCACGACGTTTGCGACACTGTCGTCAATCGGACCGCCAAGAAAGATGATGCGCTCCTTGAGCAGGCGGGAGTAGATGTCGTAGGCACGCTCCCCGCGGCTGGAGTTCTCCACCACCATCGGTACATAGTAACTCATATATTCCTCCCCAAGGGGGACGCCTTACGCCGTGATATTGTCGACGATGAACTGTGCCGTCTTCTTGCGCAGCACGGTCGCCGCAAGATCGCTGACGCGTCCCTGCTCCTTGATGATCTTCTGAACCTGTTTCGGTGTTGCACCGTAGGAAACCGCCATCGCATAGACTTCCCTGTCGAGGTCACTGCCCTCAACCTTGATGCCTTCTGCCTTTGCGACTTCTTCGAGCATGAGATCCGTGCGGACGTTCTTCTCTGCGGTCTCCCGGTAATCCTCGCGAATCTTCGCGATGTCAAGCCCTGCGTACTGGAGGTACTGCTCGAGGCTCATGCCCTGCTGTTCGAGACGCATCGCCATCTCTTGAATCATCGCCGTGATGCGGTTCTCCACCATGACGGGCGGAATCTCCATCGCGGCATTGTCCGTCGCCATGTCGATCGCCTTTGTACGGCGCTCCGTCTCAGCCTTGCGCTCCGCGGCGGCAAGGAGATTCTTGCGGACATCCTCACGCAGCTCTGCAAGTGTCTCGAACTTGCTTGCCTTCTTTGCGAATGCATCGTCAAGTTCCGGTAGTTCGCGCGATTTTATGCTGCGGATCCTGCACTTGAACACTGCGTCTTTGCCCTTGAGATTTTCCGCATGGTACTCCTCGGGGAACGTAACGTTCACATCACGCTCCTCGCCGACCTTTGCGCCGATGAGCTGATCCTCAAATCCGGGAATGAAGCTGCCCGAACCGATCTGCAGCGGGTAGTCCTCACCCTTGCCGCCCTCAAATGCTGCGCCGTCAACAAAGCCCTCAAAATCCAGCGTCACAAAGTCGTCGTTCTTAACGGCGGCGTCCGCCGGGGCATCAACGAGCGTCCCCTGATGCTGACGCATCCCCTCGATCTGGCGGTCGATATCCTCGTCCGCAACCGTGACTTCTTCCTTCGGGACGGCGAGCCCCTTGTACGTACCAAGCCGGACGTCGGGGCGCTGCGTAAACTTTGCCGTAAAAACGACGTCTTTGCCGTCCTCAAGCGTCACAATGTCGATCTCGGGACGTGTCACAGGCTCCATATTCTGCTCCGTCAGAGCATCTTCAAACGCCTTCTGCGCGAGTCCTTCGAACGCCTCCTGCAAAATCGCATCTTTGCCGACGAAATTCTCAACAATCCTGCGGGGCGCTTTGCCCTTGCGGAAGCCCGGAATATTTACGCGCGCGGAAATGCGCTTTGCCGCGCCCTCCGACGCTTTTTCAAGCTTATCCTGCTCAACTTCAATCGTCAGAGTGACCTCGCGGTTTTCACCATGCTCTGCCGTAACCTTCATTGTATGAAACGACCTCCTGTTTCTTTCCTAAATATGCGGACACACAAAGAACGCGCCGTCCGCCATTGTCATTTGTATCCTATCATAAAACGGTCAAAATGACAAGCCGGCTTATTTCACCAATTCGGACATCCGTGCGAGGGGTTCGGACAGATCCATATGCCCCGAAAGAGTCTCCACTTTGGCTCCGTCGATCAGGATCTGCACGTTCTGAACCTCCGGGAACTCCGTCAGCGTATCGACAATCGATCCGACAAGCATCTCCTCGCCCGTCGATCCGCCGCTGAAGTTTTGCTGCAGCTCTTTTGAGAAATCTACGGTCGCCGTGCCGTTCTGCACTTTTACGCTGTGGAGCTTTGCCTTCTTCGGAATGACGGTCGTCTGTCCCTTCTCTTTCGTCCCGGTAAGGAGCGACTTCATTGCCGCCGTGTATTTATCGTCCTTCTCCGTATTGACCGTGCGCGTCACTGCAACGAGCCCCATGCCGTCGTCCTTCGGATAGTAGACATTCACCTTGAGCGCCTTCGGCTCTTTGGGACGGCAGCATTCGGGAACATCCTGTCCGCTTTGGGCTTCGGTTGAGCTCGCCGCAGGCGAGCTGCTCTGCTCGTCCGCACAGCCCGCTGCAAGCGTGAGGAACGCGGCACACGCGAGCGCGCAGACGCTCTTTTTGTAGTTTGACTGCATCAACATCTCCGCATCTCTTCCTTTCATTTCATTCAAAATAGCGTACAATCGCGCGGAAGATCGCTTCCGCCATTTTCTTTTGATAATCGGCACTTGCGAGCAGTTCCTCCTCTTCCGGGTTCGAGAGGAACCCCATCTCAACGAGAGATGAAGGAATCTCCGTATGTCGGAGCAGGTAGAATTTCGCGTATTTCACGCCGCGGTTGAATCGCCCGCCCGCCTTTTCAAGTTCTTCGTTGAGAAGGATCGCAAAGTGCTCGTCCTTGTCTGTCTTTGGATAATAATAGGTCTCCATGCCGTGTGCATTCGGATTCGTAAAGGAGTTGCAGTGAATGGAGAGGAACAACTCCGCCTTTGGATACGCCGCCGCGACGTCTACGCGCGCCTGCAGTTCCCCCGACGGGGAGTGATCGCTTGGCGAGACGTCCGTATCGCGCGTGCGCGTCATCACGACGTCCGCCCCCGCCGCACGCAGAAGCTGCTCTGCTTGAAGGGCGACGGCAAGCGCGACATCCTTTTCCTTCACACCCGAGTATCCGATCGCGCCCGAGTCGCTGCCGCCATGTCCCGGATCGATGACGATCGTGTGTCCGCGCACCGCTCCGCCGAACACCTTGCCTCCGTCGGCAAAGAGTTCAATGACGAGCTTCTCATGCGTTTTGCTCTTCGCGTCTCCCGGTACCGTATAGATGCGGAAAGCATCTTCGTGGTTGAGCGGCTGCAAGGCATAGATGCGCAGTGCCGCGCGCTTTTTCTCACGCTGTACAAGGACGAGTTTTTGTCCAATCATCCCATCGAGCGCAAGCTGCTGTGGGAACTGCTCATGAACCTCGACGTTCTCCAGTTCGACAAGAAGTTGGTTCTCCGCATGATAACGCTCGGAAAGCGTATAGGAAAGCCCCTCCGGGCGATTCGTCTCAATCTCAATACGCATTGCCGTGCGCCCTTCGATCTCCGTGACCGCGCTCGCGACATGTGTGAGACGCACTGTTTTCCCCTTTGCCTCACCGGTTCCCGTCCATAATGCGCAAATACAGGCAAGTACCACCGCTGTTATGAGCAGCGGACTCATCCGCAAAACTTGTTTCCAAATACCGTAAAACAATACCGGTAACACCTCCTATCGGCTGCTGAGCAATGCGCGTGCTTCCGCTTCTGCAGCCTCTGTCGCCGCAGTGTCGCGCTCAATGTGTATCTTGATATAGTCTCCCTCGTTGACGTCCTCCGGCAGAAAGTTCCGTGGGAAATCCACCGATAGGAAGTCGTCGCCGAGCAGGATGACTGCATATTCTTCTTCAAATCGGTCAATATAAGCGGAAATCATTTCTTCCTCCCTGTCCCCTTGGATTCCTTCGGCTCATCTTTTTCGCGCTTCTCATAGATACCGAAATCGTTCTTATCGCCCTTCTCCGGCTCTACACGGTAGGTTTTTCCATCGCTTACGATCGTAATCATGCCGTTGACAGGCGTGCTGTAGACGTCGATGCCGCGCTTACTCAGTGCGGTACGCGTACTTTTATGCGGATGCCAATACTTATTCGGGAACCCGCAGGAGATAAGACCGACACTCGGATGCACCGCTTCTAAAAATTCCGGTGTGGAGGACGTCTTGCTGCCGTGATGCCCGACCTTGAGCACCGTGCTGCGGAGACGTTCCGCCGGCGTACGCGCTAAAACAGCCTCTTCCTCGGCGTCTTCGGCATCCCCTGTGAACATCATGGAAAAATCGCCGAAAACGAGACGCCCAACCACGCATTCATTGTTCGGGTCGGATTTCTTTTTCTTCTTCGCGTGCACCTCGTCGATCATCGCCGCCGTCGGCGCGACGACTTCAAAGTGCGCTCCGCTGCCGAGGTCGATCGTATCGCCTGCTGTGAGCGCCCGGCTTGGGACACGCTTTTCCGCAAGCAGCTTCATATAGCCGCGATACACAGGAGAGTTCGAGGGCTGTCCGTTGTCATAGACCTCCCCCACGGCATATTCTCTCAGCAGGACGTCCATACCGCCGATGTGATCGGCATGGGGATGTGTGAGGATAATTTTATCAATTCTCCCGCCCTTTTCAATGCCTGCCTTTGCCAGTTGTGTACGAAGTTGATCGCGTTCATCCACGTCCGCCGTGTCGATGAGGATATTCTCCGTCCCCGTCTGCACGAGGATCGCGTCGCCCTGCCCGATCTCAAGCATCCGAACGACAAGCGTTCCCTCTGCAGGGCGTACCTCTCCCGTACTGTGCGCAGAAGGTGCCGCGCTGAATCGCTGCACAAGGAACTGTGCGAGCACAAATATGATGACTGCCGCAAGTCCAAGCCAGAGATGTTTCCCGAAAGGTTTTTTCATGAGCGCAGCGCCAAGTTGATGAGGAACGCAATCGAAACGAGGTACATGATCCAGCTGACCTTTTTATACTGTCCGCTGACGAGCTTCATGATGGTGTAGCTGATGAAGCCGAACGCAAAGCCGTTCGCGATACTCGACGTGAGCGGCATCATGATGATCGTGAGGAATGCCGGCAGCGCGTCCGTAAAGTCCGCAAAGTTGATCTTGCCGATCTCCGACATAAGCAGTGCGCCGACGAGAATGAGAGCGGGCGCGGTCGCAAATGCGGGGACAAGCCCGATGAGCGGCGTGAAGAGCAGCGCGACGAGGAAGAGCAGTCCTGCCGTGACGGCAGTCAGCCCCGTGCGTCCGCCCGCCGCGATGCCTGCGGCACTCTCTACATAAGAGGTTACGGTCGAGGTACCGAACACGGCGGACACCATCGTACCAACCGCATCCGTTGTGAGCGCTTTGTCGATATTTTCGATGCGCCCGTCGGGTTTCACCATCTTTGCCTTAGTCGTCAGACCGATCAGCGTCCCCATATTGTCAAAGAGCTCAACGACGGTAAATGTAAAGATGATGGAAACAAGCCCGTAATTCCACGCGCCTGTGAGATCAAGCTGCCCGAAGGTATCGCCCATATGCGGAAGCGAAGTGCTGACAATATCCGCGATCCCATGGGGCGGGGGCGTCAGCCCGAACGCCATAGCAAGTACTGTCGTGACAAAGATTCCAATGAGAATTGCACCGTGAATATTGCGTGCCATGAGTGCCGCCGTAAAAAGAAGACCAAACAGCGCGAGCAGCGTCGTCGGCTGCGTCACATGACCGAGGGAGACGTAGGTAGCCGCATTCTCCACGATCAGACCTGTCCCTTTGAGACCAAGGAACGCAATGAAAAGGCCGATGCCCGCACTGATGGCGAGCTTCAGATCACGCGGCACGGCGTTGATGATTGCCTGCCGGATACCGCCCACCGTGAGAAGGAGAAAGAGTATCCCCGAAAAGAACACGGCGCCAAGAGCAACCGTCCAATGCAGACCGAGAACCCCGCAGACATAATATGCGAAGAACGCATTGAGCCCCATACCGGGCGCGAGCGCGACCGGATAATTCGCAAAAATCCCCATGGACATGGAGGCAAGCGCCGCGATCCAAATGGTCGAGGCAATTGCCGCTTCCTTTGGAATCCCCGCATCGGCAAGGATATTCGGATTGACGAACAGGATATATGCCATTGCGATAAAGGTCGTCATGCCCGCGAGCAGTTCCGTCCGGACCGACGTTTCCTTCTCGCGTACTTTGAAATATCGTTCAATAAATGACGGCGGCGCGCCCTGCATTCCCATAGCAGCATCTCCTTAACAAACAAAAAAAGCCTGATAAAGGCTAATGGATAGAAATGGCGGAGTGGGAGAGATTCGAACTCTCGCAGCGGTTACCCACTCTAACGATTTAGCAAACCGTCCTCTTCAGCCTCTTGAGTACCACTCCATATGTACTTTTCCGCCGCATTTGCGACATGGAATATATTATCAGAACACCGCATGCTTGTCAAGGCGAAAAAACCTCACATTTCCGTACGCACATGAAAATTTAATCATTTTATATCATACTGTATGGTAAATTGCATCGTATTTGGATCAGACGCATAGAACCCGGAGGAATCATATGGAGATTGCTCAGTTAAAATATTTTCAGGTCATGGCAAACATCCGCCATTTCACGCGTGCCGCACGCATGGTGGACGTTTCGCAGCCCGCGCTCAGCCGCTCCATGTCAAAACTCGAGCAGGAACTCGGCGTTCATCTCTTCAAGCGCAGCGACGGAGAGATCGAGCTGACCCCCGAGGGGGAACGACTGCTGCGTCATGCCGACCGCATCCTGCGCGAAGTCGACACGGCAAAGGAGGAGGCGCGTCTGCATCGAACGGGAGAACCGCCGATGTTCAAGCTCTCCTTCATCCACTCGCTCGGCAGCTATCTGCTCCCGCGTATCCTGCGCGATTTTCGTGAGATTCATCCGGAGATCCACATTCGTCTCCATCAGCAGGACTCGGCAACGCTCGCGCAGCAGGTCGCGACCGGCGAGACGGATCTCTGTCTCTGCTCGACCATCCCAACGACGGAGCACAGCGCATGGGTCTATCTCTGGTCGGAAGAGCTCTTTGCCACCGTGCCGCAGGGACATCCGCTTGCAGACCGCACGCATGTAGACCTGCGTGAGCTTGAGGACGAGCCGTTGATCGCACCGAAGAAAAGCTACAGCCTGCGTATTCTCGTGGATCAATTCTTCGAGCTCGCGGGCGTACATCCGACGATCACGTTCGAAGGCGACGACGTTTCGACGATCTCCGGTCTCGTCTCGGCAGGACTAGGCGTGAGTCTCCTGCCCAAGTTCGCAGGGGTCGGCTATCCGCGACTCTGCTACATTCCCGTCTCCTTCCCCGTCTGCAAGCGCGCCGTCGGCATTGCATGGAACACAAACCTGCGCCTTTCCCCTGCGGCACTCTGCTTCCAACAGTTTATCATGCAGCGTTTTAATGCGAAAACACCGCATGAAGGTTCACCTGCAGAGGGTTAAGGTTCATCATCTTTATATTTTATTGCAGAAATAAACAACTGCCATACGCAGCGTTCAGTACGCTCTCGTATGGCAGTTGTTTTATTACGCTGCGATATCTACATTTCTTCCAAGATTCTCTACGGGATGACTCGTCGCATAGGCATCCTTCACCTGCTGCATTAGTTCATACGTCACCTGTCCGCCAACAGACTGCGCCTGACGGTTCGACTGCTGGAACCTGCTCGAGCCGAGGCTCTCCGGATTCATATTCTCCGCAGATTGCTGCGCAGCGCGCGATGCGCTCTGTGTGCCGTTCTGTACGACACTCGACTGGGTCTGATGGAATTTACCCGTTCCGAGGGTTGTGCCGGCACCGAAATTCGAGCTGCCCGTAACCTCCTTGACTTCCTCCATCTTTGCCCGCGTTGCCTGGCTGCCAAGCGAATACAATCTCTGGTTTGCCTGCTGGAAGAGGCTGGAACCGAATCCGCCTCCATTTAATGCCGATACCATATGGATCCCTCCGTTCATTTCCCCGCCCCATTTTCCATTGGGACGATTCTACTATATTATAATAGAAAAATATCAGTTTCGCAAGAGAAAATGTCGCTGAAATACTATTTCAACGACATAAATTCTTGCTGTATGATGGCTCAGGGCGTCGGCTGCGGGGTCGGCGACGGTTTTTGTGCAGAAAGATCGCCGATGCGGACGAGTTCCGAGATCTTGACCTGATGCGTCTTACCGTTGACGTCGGCGATCACGCTCGGCTCACCGTCCGTGATGCTGACACCGATGATCTTGCCTTCGAAGCTCTGCTTCGTCATCTTTCCATCTTCGCCCTTGACCTGTGTGACCCACTGCGCCTTTTGACCGATCATGCCGCTGAGCTGACCGATGAGCACCGAGGAGTTGATATTGTCAACAACCTTCTGCACATCCGAAAGCCCTTTCGCAACGTTCGTCATCTGTTCAAGCGCGGAGAACTGCGCCAGCTGAGAGAGATACTGGCTGTTGTCCTGCGGGTCCAGCGGATCCTGGTATTTCATCTGCGTAACGAGGAGCTGCAAAAAGGCATCTTTGCCGAGCGCGTCATTCTTCTTATTGGCAGCCTTTTCCTGATTCTTCGCCGCCTCATAGTCGGACAGCGCCTGTGTGACGCCGTTCGCCGTGATTGTATTCAATGGATTTGCCACGATAATTCCTCCTCAGACCGCATCATACGCGGTAATCCACGCCGTCCGCCGTCATCACGCCGCCCGGCTCCGCCGCGCTCTGCGTCGGCAGTATGCCCTCTATGCCGTCCTCATAATCTTCCGCATCGCCGCGCGCATAAACACGCGTATTACTGCGGCTTCCTTCACTCTGCTGCCAGGCTTCCTGTCCCTGTCCCTGCGGCATCTGTCCGTCCGCAAGACCGGTGTAGACGCCGACACGATCGACTTTCAGCCCTTGGTTATTCAGTTCCTGACGGAGCTGAACGAGACTGTTCTCGATCACATTGCGTACCTGTGCGTTGTCGCTGTGGAAGGAAGCCTGCACGGCGCCGTCCGAGCTGACGGCAACGCGGAGCGTGAGTTCGCCGAGATGCGCCGGTTTCAGGCGAATGACCATCTGTGTATCGTTAAGCGTACGCAGGAGACGCGCCTGCTCCACGATCTGACGCGGAATCTCATAGTCCGGCTGCGGTCGCTGCGGCACAGCTTCCTGTGCGGGCGCCGAGGGAACCTCGACCTGCGGTGCGGGTGTCCCCGTGTGGACGCCGATGGGCTGAGGACTCTGCTGCGGCAGGGGTTCTGCCGCACGCGGTGTTGCTGGCTCGGCAGTGATCTCCGTGCGCACAACCGGAATCTGCTGCTCCGCACTCTGATCGCCCTGACGAGCCTCTTGCTGCTGCGCGCCCTGTCCCATAGTCTCGCGGCGCATCGTCCGCTGCGCAAGTACATCGAGCGGCGAAGGCGTCTCGCCGCCCTCCTCCACGGTAAGCACATCACCCACGAGCTGTGCAGCACGCAGCGTATTCTGTACAGGCTGCTGCACCGCTGTCTGCACGATGGGCGCTGCGGTTTCTTCAACCTGCAGAACGCCCTGCACAACATTTTGTACGGCGCGGTTCAGCACGTTCTCCCGGGCGGTACTTTGCAGGAGCGTCCCTGCAGGGCTTTGCAGGGCGGCGCTGTCAAGCTGCCGCTCCGTATTCTCGATCAAGCCGTCCATGGTGACCTGTGCAAGGAGTTCTTTATTTTCCTCCGCCACTGCGGGCAGGTTCTCCGACGTGCGCAGAATATCTTCGAGCACCGCACTGCGGAGCTGTGCCGAGAGCCCTATCTGCGTTATGGGTTCCGTCTGCGGCGCATTTCCCTCGCCGTTCATCTGCGCGAGCGGCTCTCCCGAGAGGGTACGAAGTAGGTTGAAGTTCTTCAGCCCCTCTTCCGGAATCCGTTGGAGCAGGCTCTGTACCTCTTTGGGCAGCACTTCTTCGGTTTTCTGTGCGCCGATAATCTCAAAGCGCTCCAAAATGTCCGTGAGCGCCTTGTCAAGTCCTGCGTTTACCTCTTCGCTGACTTCCGCCGCGTCAGTGGGGGCGACGGCAGCGAGCGCTGCGATTGCCGATTCCGGCTCACTTGCAGCATCGCGCGCCGTACTCTGCACATCCTTTTGTACCGGCGCAGCTTTTTGCCCCGGTTTCGCCTTTGTCGACGCCTGTTTCGTAACATCCTGTGTGTCCTGCGCCGACGGCTGATCCGCAGCGGCGGACGCTTCGGTATTCTGCGTCTTTTCCGCGGCTGTGCCGCGCGCGCTTGTTTTGCTCTGCTGTTCTTTCTTTTGCAGTGCGTCAAACGTATCGCTGAACAAATTCTTCCCTGAGGTTGTCTGCGTGCGGCTCGCCGCGGATACCGGACGCACGCCCTGTACGCCTGCTCCTGCGGAACCGCCTTCTGCTGTGGACACAGCCATCAGTCCGCTTGCATTCATCTACACATCACCTCTTCTAACTGTTTATCGGCACAGGAGGATCTTTTCTTAAATGTTTTTTGGCATAGCGCATTTGAGCGCATCGCCGATGGTCTCTGCACCAAAGAGGTCCATATCTTTGAACTTTCCGGCGAGCTGCCGATAGTTCTTCATCGGCAGAACCGCCGCGCGCAGTCCGAGCCGCCGTGCCTCCGCGACACGAAGTTCCGCCTGCGAAACGGCGCGCACTTCGCCCGACAAACCAACCTCTCCACAGACGACCATATGCGGGCGCGGCAGACGATTGGCAAAGCTCGACGCCATCGCAACACACAGCGCAAGATCCGCGGCGGGCTCGTCGAGGCGTATACCGCCCGCAACCTTGACGTAGACGTCCGCTCCGCCGATAGGGAGCTTTACACGCTTTTCGAGGACGGCAAGGAGAAGCTGGATACGCTTCACATCCACAGAGTCAGCCGTCCTGCGCGGCGGCTGATACGGCGTCGGCGCAACAAGAGCCTGTACCTCGACGAGCAGGGGCCGCGTCCCCTCCACCGACGGCACGATGACGGATCCACTTTCTTGGGCACGTTCGGAGAGAAAGAGCTTTGAAGCGTCCGGCACGTCGACGAGTCCCACATCACGCATTTCAAAGAGACCGAGTTCATTCGTGCTGCCGAACCGGTTCTTAACGGCACGCAGGACGCGGTATTCGGCGTTTCTCTCTCCTTCAAAATAGAGCACCGTATCCACGATGTGCTCGAGGACGCGGGGTCCTGCGAGACTGCCCTCTTTCGTCACATGTCCGATGACAAAGACGGCGATTCCCTCCGTCTTTGCGATGCGCATCAGCTCCATCGCGCACTCGCGCACCTGCGAGACGCTGCCGGGCGCACTCTCGATGTCGGGGCGGTACATTGTCTGAATCGAGTCGATGATGAAAAGTGCAGGCTTTTCCTGTACGACATGGGCGCAGATTGCATCGAGATTCGTCTCGCTCACAACGAGCAGGTCGTCTGCGATCGCCCGCAGACGATCCGCGCGCATCCGAATCTGACGCGCGCTTTCCTCTCCCGTCACATAGAGAACACGCCGCCCCGCACGTGCAATGTCTGCCGACACGCGCAGTGTGAGACTCGACTTGCCGACGCCCGGATCGCCAACCACGAGCACCATCGATCCTGGAATCACTCCGCCGCCGAGCACGCGGTCAAGTTCACCCGATCCGGTTGAAAAGCGCGGCAGATCCTCCGCTGTAATCTCCCCGATGGGCTGCGGCGGTGCGGCATCCGTGCCGCCGAGTCCGCTGCGCCGCGCCTCCGACTCCGGCACAACGATCTCCTCTACCATAGAGTTCCATGCGCCGCAGCCCGGACATTTGCCCATCCACTTGCTCGTATCGTATCCGCAGGATTGGCAGACATATGCCGTTTTCTTCTTCTTTGCCATAAGCTCTCCCAATACAGATAGGGAAGCCCCGTGGGAGCTTCCCTATACGACGTTATATTCTCTTTCTGATGAAACGACACGCTGACCGTGCCAGCCAGCAGAGCGACCATCCTAAATTGAGCAGGAAATTCGCTGCGTCGCTGCCCCATGTGCGGGGTGCAAGCACATTCCCGTGCGTCTCAGACTTCATTGAGCACAGCCTTGCCGGATTTTTTGGCACGGCTTTCCTTCTTCACATGCAGTTTCTTCACAAAGTCCAGCCCGTCTCCGGATTTGCGCACGGAGACCGTATCGCCTGCACCGAACTCGCGCGAGAGCAGGCGCTCCGCAAGCGCATCCTCGATATTCTTTTGAATCGCGCGGCGCAGCGGACGCGCGCCGAACTTCACATCCGTCCCCTTCGCAATGAGTACTCGTTTTGCCGAGGGGCTGACCTCAAGTTGAATTTCCTGCTCTGCGAGACGATTTTTTACATCGCGGAGGAGAATATCCACGATCTTGGAGAGCTGCGGCTCGCCGAGCGCGTTAAAAACGATCATATCGTCGATGCGGTTGAGAAATTCCGGACGGAAGAGCTTCTTCACTTCCTCCATGACGCGCTGTTTTGCACGCTCTTCATCCGATCCTGCCGTCTGCCCCATGGCAAACCCGATCGTTCCGGTCGTCGAGCGCAGATGATTCGCCCCCGCATTCGATGTCATGATGATGATGGTATTGCGAAAATCGGTGACCGTCCCCTGTCCGTCCGTAAGACGTCCGTCCTCAAGAACTTGAAGCAGCATGTGGAACACATCGGGATGCGCCTTCTCCACCTCGTCAAAGAGAACGATCGAGAACGGCTTTTTCCGCACGGCATCCGTGAGCTGCCCGCCCTCCTCATAGCCGACATAGCCCGGAGGCGCGCCGACAAGACGTGCCGTCGTATGCTTTTCCATATATTCGGACATGTCAAAGCGGATGATTGCATCCTCCGTGCCGAACACGCTCTCCGCGAGTGCGCGCGCCAACTCTGTCTTGCCGACTCCCGTCGATCCGAGAAAGAGGAATGATCCGATCGGACGGCGCGGATCCTTCACCCCCGCACGCGCACGGCGCACCGCCTTAGAGACCGCATGAATTGCCTCGTCCTGACCGATGACACGCCGTCCAATCGTCTTTTCGAGGATGAGCAGACGATCCGACTCCTTTGCTGCAATGCGCTGCACCGGAATGCCCGTCCACTGTGCCACAACGCTCGCAATGTCGTCCTCCGTCACATGGATGAGCGTCCGCTGCTCATCGCCGTGCCGCGCCGCTTCAAGCTGTGTGCGCAGCTCTTGTTCACGGTCGCGCAGCCGAGCCGCTTCCTCATAGTTCTGTGCGCTGATGGCACGTTCTTTCTCTTTGACCAGACCCACGAGCTCAGCGCGCAGACCGGAGAGCGCATCACTCATGCCGATGTGCTGCATACGCACACGTGATGCCGCCTCATCCATCAGGTCAATCGCCTTGTCCGGCAGATAGCGGTCCGTGATATATCGCTTCGCAAGACGCACCGCTGCACAGACAGCGGTATCCTCAATCTGCGCGTGATGAAATTCCTCATATTTGTCACGGAGCCCGAACAGGATCCGCTCCGCATCCTCCTCGCTCGGTTCTCCCACCGTGACCACTTGGAACCGCCGAGCGAGCGCGCTGTCCTTTGCAAAATGTTTTTTATACTCGCTCTGCGTCGTCGCGCCGATGATCTGCATCTCGCTGCGGGCGAGCGCAGGCTTTAGAATGTTCGCTGCGTCAAGCGAGCCCTCCGCACCGCCCGTACGGATGAGCGTATGGATCTCATCGATGAAGAGGATCAAATTCTTGGACTTGATGACATCATCCACGACATTCTTCAGCCGCTCCTCGAACTCGCCGCGATATTTTGTCCCCGCAACGAGCGCGGTCATAGACAGCGAGACAATGCGCTTATTCTCAAGCAGGAACGGCACCTCGCCGTCCGCAATGCGCTGTGCGAGCCCCTCGGCAACGGCAGTCTTACCGACCCCCGCCTCGCCAAGAAGCAGCGGATTGTTCTTCGTTCGCCGCGCGAGAATCTGAATGAGCCGGTCGATCTCCGTATCGCGCCCAATCACGGGATCAATGCCTCCGCTGCGGGCAATTCCTACGAGATCACGTGCGTATTTTTTGAGGGATGCCGGCAGAACGGACTTCTCCCCCTTTCCCGGTTTTTTGCGTGCGGATTTTCCCTTGGGCGTTTCCTCAACGCTGTTCATACGCTCAAAGACCTGACTCTGCAGCTCCTCAATATCGACGTCCAGCTCTTCGAGAACACGCACCGCCGTCCCTTCAGCCTCCGTCAGGAGACTGAGCAGGATGTGCTCTGTCGTAACAAAGGAACGTTCCTCGCGCGCCGTATCGATTGCCCCCTGCATCACGCGCTGCGCACGGCGGGTATAGTAAGGTACCTCTTCATTTGCAACGCGGACGTCCTGAAATACGTCCCCCGTGCGCAGCACCTGCTCCACCCTGTCATAGTCCACCCCGTGCGCGGTCAGCGCCTCCGCCGCAATCGTATCGCGCATGTGCAGAATGCCGAGCAGCAGCTGTCCTGTACCGATGTACCCCTTCCCACGCCGCTGCGCGATGTACTGTGAAAACTCGACCGCCTTAATTGCCGTCTGCGTAAAGAACTGTCTGTAATTCAAGTCGTCCCCCTCCTATCCCCGGATACGGTATGTATCAAGTATCTCGCGTACACGCGCGGCGCGCACGCTGTTTAATTCGTTTTGTGCCAAATTTTCATTCTCTGTCAAATTCTTGAGATACGCGTCGCGCGTGGCGACGAGAATCTCCGCGTAGCAGTCGGGGCTGACCCCCGTAATGATGCCGCGATCAATGCCGAACCGCACACGCGAGGCGAGATCGAACACCTCCTGCTCCGTTAAGGAACGTGCGTAGGCAAGGATTCCATAGGCACGCCACACAACGTCCTCTACGCCGTCCTTCCCAAAGTAGGAAAGTGCCTTGCGCGCGCGCCGCTCATGCCCCGTAATCTCACTGACGGCGCTGCGGACATTTTCGATGATCTCAGACTCGGAGTAGCCGAGCGTGAGCTGGTTTGATATTTTATAGAGGTGCGCCGCCTCACCGCCTCCTTCGAGCGGCTGCATGGCAAGCCCGAGCCGGAGCGATGTATTCACGATATTATCAATGTTGCGCGTATAGACAAGTCCCGGCAGATGCAGGAGCACCGAGGCGCGCAGCCCCGTGCCAAGATTCGTTGGATACGCCGTCAGGTAGCCCATCGTCTCATCAAAGGCAAGATCAATCTGCGCTTCGATGCAGTCGTCTACCTTTGATGCTGCCTCGAATGCCTGCGTGAGCCCGAGCCCCGGCGCCATCGTCTGAATCCGCAGGTGATCGTCCTCATTGACGAGAATGCTCACCATCATATCGTCACTGATATAGGCTGTACGGTAGGGCTGCGCCTCGGCAAATTTTTCACTGATGAGACGCTTCTCGATGAGCACCGCACGCTGCAGTGCAGTCAACCGGTTGATCTCCGCACGCGCAAAGACAAAGCCCGTATCGGCAGTCACAGAGGCGAGCGCCGTATCCACCGTCCCGTGAATCTTGGCGAGCTGCGCATGATCCGCACGATTTGGAAAAGGAAGCTGCACCAGGTTGCGCGCGAGACGCACACGGCTCGAGAGGACGACGTCGCCGTCCCGCCCGCCGACACCGAACCATGGGAGGCGCCCGCTGCGAAGCAGATCATCCAGCGCCATCCTCATCCCTCCTCCATCTGCTGTTCAAGATGACGGATACGGTCGCGGTACTCCGCAGCCTTTTCATACTCCTCGCGTGCAACAGCTTCCTTGAGTCGTATGCGAAGCTGCTCCGCCTCCTGCCGCAGAACGATAGCGCTGCCTGAACGATGCGGAATCTTGCCGCGGTGCACGCTCGACCCATGGATGCGGCGCAGGAGGGGCTGGAGTTCATGGTGGAACGTCTCATAGCAGACCGAGCACCCGATGCCCGCCTGTGAGAAGTCCTGGAACCGCATCCCACAGTTCGGGCAGGTCGTATGCACCGCATCGTCGGCCGTCTCACTCTCCTCATCACCGCTGCCAAAGATGCCGCGCAGGAAATCATTCACCGACACATTCTGCTGCTGTGCGCGAAGAATCGTCTCTCCGTAGCGTGCGGCGCAGCTCATACAAATATTTTTTTCACTTCGTCCGCCGGGGCCAATCTGCACGATGTGCACGATCGCCTCATTGCGTCCGCATTCTTCACAAAGCATGACGGTAATCCCTTTCCCCTAGCTCCTGTGTAAACCGCCGCTTCTATTTACAATCATCGTATGCGGCGTCAAAAAAGTTCATGGGTATCTACGTAAATTTCTCGAGTGTGAGGAGCATCGTCCTCAGCATCTGCACACGTTCGCGCGCATCCAGTGTCTTGGACCGATACAGTCCTGTCACCGTCTGCATCATGAGTGCCGCCTCGCGCGTCTCTACCATGCCGTGCTGCGCGAGATAGCGTACCATCGACTGCATCGTGCTCATATCCGTATGCACATCAATCTTCGAGATCATATCCTCGTAGACGAGATCTTTGAGCGGCACCTGCACGATGCGGATAAACCCGCCAAGCCCGCGCCGCGACTCCACAACAAAACCTTTATCCTGCGTAAAACGCGTCGAGAGCACATAGCTGATCTGCGACGGCGCGCATGAAATTTCATCTGCAATATCCGTTCGCCTCAGCTCCACCTGCCCGTCCTGGCGTGCGGCAAGCTGCCGAAGGATATAGGATTCTATCATATCGGCAATATTGCTCATTGTATCACCTTCTCTGTAATCCTCTAAAATCTTTCGTCTATTATATTTGATTTTTTGACTTTTGGCAAGCAGAATATATGCACATCATATTTTCTCTATCTTGAATTTACAATCTAAGTGCAACAGCAGATAAAATAGAAAACGTGACACATAGGAATCTGATACAATGGAGTTTGCAACGACCACATTGATCAAGGAGAAGCCTATGTGTCACTATCACCATCTTACACTAATTGAGCGGGAAAAGATAATGTTTTTTCGCGCACAGGGGAAAAATCTATCGACCCTAAATTGCAATAGCAAGTGGGACAAGTAGGGAAAAAGTTACGAGGCAGCGAATTGAGCAACATATGAATCGAAACGCTCTTTGGGTGTATCGTATCCGAGGATTTTCCTGGGGAGGTTATT
>NZ_ALJR01000001.1:0-47196 GCF_000287655.1 Selenomonas sp. FOBRC9 | reverse complement strand
CCCGATACAAGGTAGAGCGGGAGATCTTCACCTGCTTTGCAATGTCAGTCTTTGACATACCGGTGGATAGGAGGGCAAAAATTTGTCCGCGCCGATATGGGTCTAGGTGTTTATATGAGCGCGTGGTTGTGGTAGAATGAGTATGGGACATGGCAGCACCTTCTGTTCTGTTTTTGTGGTGAAAACATTGTAACACATTGAGCGCTGCCTGTCCTTTTTTTCTGTCCCACTTCATTTTACCATGAACCCATCAAATCGAATGCCGCGGAACTTGAATTTTGTCTTGCTGTCAATCCTAAATAATGATATTATTACACCGTAGACTTTCGAGCGGTGTGACTCCAAACTCGTATATTTTAGGGAGGGTCATGATATATGTTCAATTTCAAACAGAAAGACGATGAGTTTTTCAGTCTCTTCCTAGAAAGTGCTAAGTTTTTTCACACTGGGGTATTGGTTCTTAATGACGTAATGAAGGACTATACCTGTGTCGGTGAGAAAGTCAAAGAAATTGACCGCATTGAACATGAAGCGGATAACGTCAACGATCGTATCATCGATAAGCTGAACCTTACGTTTATCACCCCCATTGACCGTGAGGACATCTATGCCCTTGCAAATAATTTAGACGACGGGGTAGACCTGCTGCAGGGAACTTTACAGCGCTATCATATGTACCATGTCGGTGAGCCGATGCCCGGCGCGGTCAAACTGACGGAGCTGCTTATCGTGGCGACTGAAGAAGTTGTGCGCGCATTTTCCTTTTTGGATAATATCCGAAAGAATCAAGTTCAAATCCTCGATGCGTCTCATAAGATAGAACGCTATGAAAGTGAAGGGGACTCCATCTATCGGCAGGAAGTCGCGTATTTATTCGAGCACGAAACGAATGCAATCGAACTCATACGCTGGAAGGACGTCTTAGAGCAACTGGAGGATACGCTTGATCACTGCGAGCTCATTGCCGACATGCTGCGGGGAGTGGTAATGAAATATGCCTGATTTGCAGCTTTTGATTTTCTTAGTGATCCTGTTGGCGCTCATTTTTGATTTTATCAACGGCTTTCATGACACGGCGAACGCAATCGCCACTTCTGTATCGACGCGGGCAATTCATCCGCAGCACGCCATCATCATGGCTGCCGTTCTGAATTTCCTCGGGGCAATGTATAGCACGGGCGTTGCGAAAACCATCGGCTCTGACATTGTGAAATCTGCGGGACATGTGGACGAGCATGTCCTGATTGCCGCACTCTTCGGCTCTATTATATGGAATATTATCACATGGCGGTTCTCTATGCCGTCCAGCAGCTCGCACGCGCTCATCGGCGGGGTAATCGGCGCCGTTCTTATGTCCTCGGTCGGTTCGGACGGATTGAACTTCTACGGCATTGGCAAAATTATACTATCTCTCATTCTATCGCCGCTCGTCGGTCTTGTATCCGGCTGCATCATTATGTCGGCGCTCTTTCGCTTCTTTGGTCATTTTCGACCGACTTCCATCAATGGAAAATTCAAGAAGATGCAAATATTATCAGCCGCGACAATGGCGTTTTCTCACGGTTCAAATGATGCGCAGAAGTCTATGGGCATTATTACCCTTGCGTTATTGTCCGGCGGCTATATCGATGTCTTTGAGGTACCGACTTATGTTAAGGTACTGGCGGCGACGGCAATGGCGTGCGGAACGGCGGCAGGGGGATGGCGCATCATAAAAACCATCGGCGGAAAAATATTTAAGCTCCAGCCGATCTCAGGTTTTGCAGCAGATCTCAATTCATCCATAATCATATTCGGAGCGACGCTTCTCCATTTACCGGTGAGCACGACACATGTCGTCTCAGGTTCTATCATGGGTGTCGGCGCTGCCAAGCGTATTAATGCAGTTCGTTGGGGTGTCGCACAGCAAATGGTTATCGCATGGGTTCTAACCATCCCTTGTACCGCCGTTATGGGTGCACTGACATATAAACTAGTTACCGCATTAGTTTAGTCATATACAAATAAAATCCTGCACTACTGATGGGCAGGATTTTTGTATATCTAAACATAGAGCGGAAAACTAAACGCTATCTACTATCATATGTAAATAAAGGAGCATGTAAGAATGGAAAAAAGTCTGCTGGAAATCGCCCGGGAACATAGTCATGAATACGCTAGCCCCATCGTTGCCGCTGTTGTCGACGGAGAGGTGCACGATCTGCAGTCGTTATATCATGAGAGCAACGATATAAAGTTTATAGAACTAAATTCCCGCTTTGGTTGGAGAGTCTATCGGCGCTCCGTATTGTTTCTTTTAATTGTTGCCGTAAACGAATTGGATAAAGATGCGGAAGTCATTGCAAAATTTACAGTGAACAAGGGGCTGTTTTGCGAAATACAGCACCCCGACAAGAGCATTGATGTACATTTTGTCAAGGAAATCGAGGCCGTCATGCGGCAAATGATTTCCGAGAATATAGCCTTTTGCAAACGCTCCGTTGCGAGAGAAGAAGCGATCGAGCTCTTCCGCAAGGAAGGGCGCTATGGGAAGGTGAATTTGATATCGGAGCTGACACAGCCGTATATTAGCCTCTATACATGTAAATCGTATGCAGACTACCTATATGGTCCGATGCTGCACGAAACAAAAGAGCTGAATCAATTCGAGCTTGACCATGAAAAAACCGGCGTACTGATCCGTACGCCGGACGAGATGACAAACGGTAAAATACGAAAGCGCATCAACCAGCCAAAATTCGAGCTTATCCTGTCCGAATCGAAAACATGGGCGGATATTTTAGATTGTCGATACATCTCCGATCTGAACAGGATCAATAAAAATCATGAAATCGGGGAGCTGATCCGGGTTTCGGAAGGGCTGCAGGAAAAGAAGATCGCTCAGATTGCGGATCATATCTCTTCCAATAGTGACGATACACGCATCATTTTGATTGCCGGCCCTTCTTCCTCCGGAAAGACGTCTTTTGCACAGCGTCTGCGCATACAACTGCGTGTCAATGGCCTGCATCCGATCATGCTGTCCCTAGACGATTATTTCCTCAATCGTGAGGATACGCCGCGCAACGAGCGCGGAGAATATGACTACGAGTGTCTGGAAGCCCTCGATACAGAGCTTTTCAATCAAAATATGGTCGATCTTCTTGCCGGAAAAGAAGTTGTTCTGCCGCGCTTTAATTTCGTTAGCGGAAAAAGAGAATGGGGCAAGAGCAAACCTATATCGATTCGCTCGGATCAGCCGATCATCATAGAGGGGATTCACGGGCTAAACGAGGCACTGACAAAGGAAATCCCGCGCAAGAATAAATACAAGATCTATATCAGCGCATTAACTCAGCTCAATATTGATGCACACAATAGGATTCCAACGACGGATATACGATTTTTGCGCCGATTGGTACGAGACCATCAATTTCGCGGCTCAAAAGCCATCAAGAGCATCAAACAGTGGCCGGACGTCAGGGCTGGGGAAGAAAAATACATATTCCCGTTTCAAGAGGATGCCGATGTCCTTTTCAACTCGGCGCTGATTTATGAGGTCGGCGTACTAAAGAAATATGCGATTCCTCTTCTAAAGGAAATAAAAAAAGGGGAGGACGGATATACAGAAGCTGCCTTAATTCTCCGATTCTTACAGTATGTGAACGAGATAACAGCGGTGGACGATATACCGAACAATTCGATTTTGCGCGAGTTTATCGGGAAATCAGTGTTTTTCTCTTGAATACGAAAAGGAGACGGACTGCAAAGCAATCCGTCTCCTCGAATGATTCTAGGAAGCGTTATTATTCTTTGACATACGCCGTGATGGGCTTGTAGTGCGCCTTGAAGAACTCTTCTGCGACCTGCGGGAAAAGCGCATAGGACAGAACGTCCTCATCGGAAGGATTCAGATAGCCTTTTGTTTTGAGCTCTTCCTTAAACTCTGCAAACGTCTTAGCCTTGGCATCCTCGATGGAGCAGTCATCGATGATATCCTTGGGATCTATCTTCAAGGTGTCCGTCAGGAATGCACGATCGATTTCAACCGGCGTCTTGCCGAATTTTCCGCGTGCAAGATCCTTAAACTCGTTTGGAACCATCTTATAGCGCTCGCCTGTCATGACGTTAAACGTTGCCATCGTGCCGACGATCTGCGAAGACGGCGTGACAAGAGGAGGATAACCGATGTCCTTGCGAACGCGCGGCATCTCATCAAGGAGATCTTGATAGCGGTCTTCCATGCCGGCTTCTTTGAGCTGATTTGCAAGGTTGGAGAGCATACCGCCCGGGATCTGGAAGTCCAGAACATTGGGGTTGATGTCGAAGTATCCTTTTAGGTTAAAGGTCTTGATCAGATCCTGCTTGACCTTGAGGAAATGTTTGGAGATCGGCGTCATCGCCTGACGATCGAGCCCCGTGTCGCGCTCCGTCCCCTCGAGCATAGCAACCATCGTCTCTGTGCACGGCTGCGACGTATCGCTGGAGAAGGGGGCAAGAGCCGTATCAATGATGTCGACGCCGGCTTCAACCGCCTTGATGTACGTTGCATGACCAAATCCGGACGTGCAGTGCGTATGCAGGTCAATGGGAATCTTGACGGCGGCTTTGAGCTTCGTGATAAGATCCTCAGCGACATATGGCTTCAGAAGTCCCGACATATCCTTGATACAGACGGAATGGCATCCCATCTTTTCGAGTTCGACCGCCAGCTCAACGAACATTTCGTTGGTGTGCACAGGGCTGATCGTGTATACGAGACAGCCTTGGACATGCGGCTTTTCGGGACATTTGAGCGCGGCGCTGATCGCCACTTTCAGGTTGCGAATGTCGTTGAGCGCATCGAAGATACGGAAGACGCCGATACCGTGTGCAGAGGCTTTTTGAACGAACTTTTCTACAACATCGTTGGAATAATGATTATAGCCGAGCAGGTTCTGACCGCGCAAGAGCATCTGGATCGGGGTCTTGAGGTGCTTCTTCAGAGTGTCCAAACGTTCCCACGGATCTTCATCAAGGAAACGCAGGCAAGAATCAAATGTTGCTCCGCCCCAAGCTTCAAGGGAGTTGTACCCGATGGCATCAAGCGCCTCAAGCTGCGGAAGCATATCCGAAATTCTCATGCGGGTTGCCAGCAGTGACTGATGTCCATCGCGGAGCACAGTCTCAGTGATTTTTACAGGATTCTTTGACATAAAAGAACACTCTCCTTGACTAAAAATCATAATCAAAAATTATATAACCCAACATCTAAATTATAGGATTAAACGGGAGCGTTGTCAATCATAAGTTATAAAATTCACATATCTTTATTCTATTTTTACGCTTAACTATCCATAATGGTAATTATGGATAGTTAAGAAGGAAGAACTTTTAGAAAAGGGTTTTTTGTCATTTTAGCGAATAGTTACTATTTAATGAACGGTATACGAATTTACTGCACATCGGAAAGGATTTATCATATGGAACTTCATCTTCTATCGTTTGTGCGATTGAATGACGAACAGATCGATCTTCTGCATCACGCGTCGCCCGGCTGCACTGTCGTATGCGGGCGTCCGGAACAAACTGCTTCTGTGATGCCTGATGTCGATATACTGCTGGGATATGATTCCCAAATGGATATCGACACATTCCTCCAACAGATGCCAAAGCTAAAATGGATTCATACCTTTAGCGCGGGTGTTGAGAAACTGATGGCCAGCGAGGATTTTTGCCGATCGGATATTTTACTTACAAATTCGCGCGGTATCCACGGGATCCCTATGGCAGAGCATATTCTTGGCACGATGCTCGCGTCGAGCCGCCGACTGATCGAGGCATGGGAAAATCAAAAAAATCACCAATGGAAGCGTTTAACCTCTCCCGACGAACTCTACGGTAAAACGGCGGCAGTTATCGGACTTGGCAGCATCGGACGCGAGGTTGCAAAACATCTGAAAAATATGGGGATGCACGTTGTTGCCGTAAAACAAAAAGAAACAACCGAACCGTTTGTCGATCAGCTGCTTCCGATAGCACAGATTTCCGAGGCTCTCTCCTGTGCGGATTATGTTATTGTCACACTGCCGTTGACGCCTGAAACAACCAATATGTTTAATCAGGATGCATTCCGTCTCATGAAGAAAAATGCGTTTTTTATCAATGTATCAAGAGGCGCCGTGGTAAACGAGAACGACCTTATGGCGGCTCTTTCCTCCGGGATAATTCGCGGCGCTTCTCTCGATGTTTTCGCGGTAGAACCGCTGCCGGAGGATTCTCCGCTATGGGACGTTCCAAATCTATATATTACGCCGCATTATTCATCCGTTTCCCCAATGTATCTGGAGCGCTCTCTCAAGATCTTTCGCAGCAACCTGCAGATATTCCCGCAGCGTATCGGTATGATGAATGTCGTCGATAAGACACGCGGATACTGATCGTTAGTTCTGTGCGTCTGCCCGCTTCAAAATAGAAAGTACCGGATCATCTTCCGGTGCTTCTTTTTTTTGATGCTGCGCTACAATGACTGCTTCCCTATACCTCCCTATCATCCGAAGTTTCTCCGCACCGATTTCCGGGTGATGATAAGAAACATAAAAGGCGGTTCCAACCTTTCCGCAGATTCCACTCTTGTCTTTTTTTGAAACAAAGAACGGTATCGTCGACGGAAAGAATCGGCGTGCAAGAACGGATAGAACTTTACCCCAAACATCCGTCGTCCCTTTTGTTTTCCCTATATCGTGCAGTAACGCACAGCGAATGAGGAAGATATAGTCATCCGAGGATAAATGCCGCTCTTCTCGATAGATTTCCTTCGCGGTAAGCGCCACATGAAATGAATGAAACCGATCCGCAGGATGCATCGCATAAAAAAGCTCCTGTTCATCATCGGTGAGATAAGATCTGACAAAGGTATGGATACCTATGTCCATTTTCCCCCATATTGCCCAATAAAATTGTCGTATGCGCTGTATCATAAGAAAGGCTCGTCGCAGCTACTCATAAGCTTCCTCTTTCTGCTCTTCGTGTGGAAATAGTCTGCTCAGAACAAGCGCATATCCGTCGGCGCCATAGTTCAGACAGCGTTTCACACGGCTGATTGTCGCGGTGCTCGCGCCTGTCTGCGCAACAATCTCATCATATGTCCCGCCTTCATACAGCATATGAGCAACCTCAAGACGCTGGGCAATCGCCTTGAGTTCTGCAATGGTACATATGTCCTCAAAGAACCGATAGCATTCCTCTCGTGTATTCAATAAAACGGTCGCATCACATAGCTGATCAGTCAGATGATCTCTGAGTTTATGGTTCGGCATATTTATTCCCTCTTAAAAAATCATTTTGCACAATAACGCTTTATTACGTCACAATATAAAATGCTTCCTAGAAAAAGTAAAGCGTCACACGCCGCCATGAAAGCAGTCACGGAATAAAGTGCAGCTTGATATGCTCCGTATCCCCGTGCACTTCCGTTATATCGGACGGAACGGATATAACGACGCGTTTTCCTCCGCCCTCCGTTTCGCCATCCGAAATTTCCTGCACGGTACCGCTCAGTTTCATTCGGTCTAATTGATACTCTACCGGCTGTCCTAGATATATCCTATCTATTTCTTCTCCGATAATCTCTGTCTCAATCCATGGATTTTCTGCAAGGCGCACCTGCAGAAGGACCTCGCCCGTCTGTACGTGATCGCCAGGCATAACGAATAGTCTGGTTATCGTTCCCGCGTACGAAGAAACAATATCACTTGCCGCTGTCCCCTCTTTTGCTTTCTTTAATGTCTCTTCGGCGGCTTGGACTTGTCGCTTAGCTGCTTCGACAGTATTGGGATCGACGGTTATTTTTATCGGCGAGGGCGATGAATAAGATGACGCACTTTTGATAACTTCGTAGTTTGCAATCGATTCGTCGCGTTTTGCGGCGCTGATCGCCCCCATTTCATAGAGGGCTTTCATCCGCTCCATGCGTGTCTCTGCTTCGATGAGTTCATGATTGTTTTCGGTACTGCGGACACTGCTTGTCGTATTTCCAATAATACCGTTTTGAAGCTGTGCAAGATTGCTTTTTGATAAATCTACATTTTTCTGCAAACGTAAGATCTCTTCCTCGGTTATTTGGTTTCGAACAAGCGCCAAAACCGTTCCCTCTTCGAGAAAGCTCCCCTCCTGTGCCGTCATATCCTCTACCGTACCGCCGCTTGGGGAAAGTATATTTTCCGTGCGGTGCATAAGACGTCCTTCGGCGATAAGTGTCGTATGATTATTTGTATCTGTTTGCATCATAATGTACGCGATACCGCTCGCCAAGATACAAAGCGCTATGCAGAAGCGTCCCGTATATTTTTTTATATCGCTTGTAATATCGACATCCATCCTAAAATCCTTTCTAAAAAAGGCCGTCAGCATATGTGACAGCCTTTCAAGAAACCGTATTAGTTGTTTGCCTGCCGCTGGATTACGGAAATTGCCGCATCAAATGCCTGAGGAATGTTTTCGGGGGTCTTCCCGCCCGCCTGCGCCATATCCGGGCGACCGCCGCCGCCGCCGCCCACTTCCTTCGCGGCTTCTTTGATAATTTGTCCGGCATGAGCCCCGGCGCTCACCGCATTCTTATCCGCCTTAACAACGAGGCTGACCTTATCGTCAATGACCGCAGCAAGAATCACGATCCCATGATCGAGTTTCTCGCAGGCAAGGTCGGCGATGGTACGCAATTCGTCCATAGAATCAACATTCGCCTTACCAACGACGACATGGAAGGCGCCGATCTCACGAACGGCCATTAGGAGTTTCTGTGCATCGGCTTTATCCCTAAACTCGGCAAATTGACGAAGCTGTTCCTGCATCGCTTTCCTCTCGTCAAGGAATTTATCGATTTGAGAGGACAGATCTTCCGGTCTTGTTTTCAGCTTTGCGGATATTTCCTGTACGGTATGGTAGAGTGTCGCGGCATAGGAGAACGCCGCTTTCCCTGTAATCGCCTCGATACGGCGTACACCTGCGGCAACACCGGATTCTGCGATGATCTTAAAGAGTCCAATCTGCCCCGTATTGCCGACATGCGATCCGCCGCACAGCTCGATGCTGAACCCCGGAACGCTAACCACACGGACAATATCGCCGTATTTCTCACCAAAGAGCGCCATGGCGCCCATATTTTTAGCATCCGCAATCGGCATCATGGAGATATCGAGATCGACCGAGCGCAAAATCTCTGCGTTCACCAATTCCTCAATATCACGGATCTGCTGTTCCGTGACAGGTTCAAAATTGGTAAAGTCAAAGCGCAGCCGATCCGGCGTTACCAAGGAGCCCGCCTGTTTGACATGTGCACCCACAACACGTTGGAGTGCTGCCTGCAGAAGATGTGTCGCCGTGTGGTTGCGTGCGGAGGAGAGTTTTCGCTCCCGATTTACCGTGATGTCCACGCGGTCACCGCGATGGATTTCTCCTTCTTCCACGTAAGCAATATGATAAATTGTCCCGTCGGGAAGTTTTTTCGCATTGCTGATCGAAATATATCCGAGATCGCTCCGCAGAACCCCCTCGTCTCCGACTTGTCCACCGCCCTCGGCATAGAACGGGGTCCTATCGAGGATGATACCCGCGCTCTCACCGTCACGCAGAGAATCGACGATCTCGCCGTCACGCCAAATCGCCGCGACAACGGCTTCTTTGGCAGTCGAATCGGAGCGAAGCGCACTCGTATCGATATTCGACAAATCCGGCACGGCAACTACTTGATTCTCTGCACGCGCACTGCGCGCACGGCTTCGCTGGGCCTCCATCTCTTTGTCGAACTCCACGCCGTCAAGAGTGATGCCGTGTTCATGGAGAATTTCTTCCGTCAGTTCACGCGGGAATCCATAGGTATCATAGAGTTTGAATCCGATGTCTCCCGGCAGAACGACCTTGTTCTCCTCTTTGAGACGATCGATCTCGCCATTTAGCAGTTCCATGCCCTGCGCAAGGGTCGATGCAAAACGCTCTTCCTCGACGCGGATCACACGTTTGATGTATTCTTGCTTTGCCGTGAGTTCGCTGAAATCAGGCGCGCCGCGGAAAATCTCAACGACGGCATCTACTGCACCGTCAAGGAAAGGATCCGTAATACCAAGCATCCGCCCGTGCCGGATCGCACGGCGCAGTGTGCGGCGCAGGACATACCCCCGCCCTTCGTTGGACGGCAGGATACCGTCCATGATCATGACGGAGATAGACCGCGCATGATCCGCGATTACCTTCAGCGAAATATCTTTGCGCTTATCGCTTCCGTATGCAACGCCCGAAATCTTCGACGCGTAAGCGATGATCGGATAGAGCAGATCCGTCTCGAAGTTCGTTTCTTTATTTTGCACAACAGACGCAAGTCGCTCCAGCCCGCAGCCGGTATCAATGTTCTTGTGCGCAAGGAGGTTGTATTCCCCCTCCTCGGTGCGATCGTATTGTGTAAAGACCAAATTCCAAATTTCAAGGAAGCGGTCGCAGTCGCAGCCGACGCCGCAGGTAGGCTCTCCACAGCCGCGCTCTTCACCGAGATCGATATAGATCTCGGAGTCAGGACCACAGGGACCGGGGCCGATCTCCCAAAAATTATCGTTCAGAGGAACAATATGATCCGGCAGCAGCCCCGGCTGCTCCAGCCAAATGGCACGTGCCTCATTATCGTCGGGATAAATGGAGACCCAGAGCTTTTCCTTTGGGAGTTCTATCACTTCCGTTAAGAACTCCCATGCCCAAGGGATTGCCTCTTTCTTGAAATAATCCCCAAAGGAAAAGTTTCCGAGCATTTCAAAGAATGTCTGATGACGCGCCGTACGCCCGACATTCTCTATATCGCCGGTACGCACACAACGCTGCGAAGTCGTAATACGTGGGCGCGGCGGTTTCATTTTTCCCGTGAAGAAGGGCTTGAGGGGCGCCATGCCGGCGCCGATTAAAAGAAGCGTCGGATCGTCTTCAGGGATCAGCGAATAACTCGCGAGACGAAGATGGTCTTTTTTTTCTGCGAAGAACTGGAGATAGGCCTCCCGCAATTCGTTACCGGTCATGTATTTCAATCTGGACACCCTCCTAAAAGCATCACGGCAAAATACTGGTTGAGCGTAAGTATAGCATAGAACTGAAGAAAATACACGCTGTTTTACATCACACTTTTTACGAGCTCACGCGCCTGCTCCGGTGTCATAAGAATCTCGCGCGGCTTGTTCCCGCCGGCGCTCGGACCTATGATGCGGAGCTCTTCCATCGCATCGACGAGACGTGCCGCACGCGAATATCCGACACGGAATCGTCTTTGAATACTTGACGAAGATGCCTGCCCGATCGATAGGACGAGCTCCACAGCTTCCGGCAGAAGCTTGTCCTGTTTCATAAGGAACTCGTCATCCTCTTCCGGCTCGTTTTCCTTTGCCTCGTTTTCGATGAAGCTGACAAGCTCCTCATTCTCGTCAATTTCCTGTCCCTGTGCGCGGATGAAGTCAAGCAGCATCTCGACTTCTTCATCGCTGATGAACGCGCCTTGAACACGCAGCGGCTTCGAAACGCCCTGCGGCGAAAAGAGCATATCGCCTTTTCCAAGCAAGGTTTCCGCGCCGCCGCGATCTAGGATCGTGCGTGAGTCGACTTGAGAAGACACGGCGAACGAAATCCTCGACGGCAAATTCGCCTTAATGATGCCGGTGATGACGTTCACCGACGGACGCTGTGTCGCAAGGATCATGTGGATCCCCGCCGCACGCGCCTTTTGGAGAATGCGGCAGATGGCGTCTTCCACATCACGCGGTGCAATCATCATGAGATCGGCGAGTTCGTCGATGACGATGACGATAAGGGGCATTTTTTCTTCCGCATATCGGCGGTTGAACGTCTTAATGTCCCTAACGCCGTGATTGGCAAAAATCGTATACCGTTTCTCCATCTCCTGTACCGCCCAGTTGAGTACGGACGAGGCTTTTTTCGGGTCGGTCACGACCGGAACCATGAGATGAGGGATGCCGTTATAGTTCGACAGCTCGACCATCTTCGGGTCGATCAGGATAAATTTTACTTCATCCGGCGTCGCCTTAAACAGGATGCTTGAGATGAGTGTATTGATGCAGACAGATTTTCCCGATCCGGTTGCACCGGCAACCAGCAGGTGCGGCATTTTTCCAATATCGGCAAAGACCGCCTGTCCTCCAATGTCCTTCCCTAGCCCGACGGTAAGCTTTGACTGTGCCTCTTGAAATTGTGGATTTTCCAAGACTTCTCTGAGCTGAACGCTCTCCAAGGTGCGATTCGGAATCTCGATGCCGATGGCAGCCTTGCCCGGTACAGGCTCGATACGCACAGAGGATGTTGCCAGTTGGAGCGCAATATCCTCCGCCAGATTTGTGATCTTGCTGACCTTGACACCGGGCGCTGGTTCCAGATCATAACGCGTGACCGCGGGACCGTGACAGGCGCTGATCACCTTTGCGTTGACGCGGAAGTTCTCTAGTGTCTGGTGCAAAATGTGCGCATTCTCCTCAATCTCCTGCGCTAAAGATTCATTTTCCTGTTTGATATGCTTGGATAAGATATGCGTAACCTTGGGCAGCTCATAGGCATTCTCCTTATGGTCGGGAGGCATTTCCACAGAGTTGCTTATTTGCGGCGGCTTCTTTGCCGACGAAGGAGCGGCAGGAGGTTCGGAGGGCGCATCAAGAGGAAACGGTGCAGCATCCTCCTCTATTTCTATCGCAGGTTCGTCAATATGAGAAATCTCTATCATAGGCGCAGACGTCGTATCTTCCTGATGGCCATACGGCAGAGCGACATCAATAGCTTCTTCGGACTGCGCGTTATCTTCCGCATACCGGATGGGAAATATCGAAGGAACAGTATGATCCGCTTCCTCTTCTTCCGCTGTAACGGGGATTAGCGGCTCGTACGGAGCTTGTGCTTGTATTTCCGCTTTTTGTTCCCGCTCTTCAAGAGCCGGCACGTCAAGCGTTTCGATTGCTTCCGGAACAGGCTTTTCCGACAGATTTGCGCCAAAGACTTCATCGGGCATGTCCGCTTCCGCAAAGAGTGTGTCATTTGCCTGATTATACGGAACGGATGCGCGCACGTCGCTGACGATATTTGCAGCTTTTTCTTCGATTTTTTCGCTGACGGCACTCATCTTTTCATAGGTCGCACTAACGGCTGTTCCGGCGGCTGATGCGCCTTTTTTTGCCTGCTCTTTTGTGCGGATATAGCCGGAAGCGAACGACCACGTTGTTGATAAAAGAACGGAGCCTAGAATGATCGTCGTGAGCAGGATAATAGATCCGTCCACACCAAAGAATTTCCGCAGCACGAGGAGCACGCTCCCACCGAGCAGTCCCCCGCCGTCTGCAAGGCTTTGAGGCAGTATCTCCTCACCGACGGGAATGACAAAATGATGCCATGCCGCAAGGATCGATATAAATAAGCCTATGACACCAAAAAAACGCTTCGTATATAATAAGCTGCGATGATGCAAAATATACTGTATGCTGACAAGCCCAATGACCAAAATTGCAAAGGCCGCGCCCCAGCCGAATAAATATCGAAATATATTTGCAAAAAAGATACCGACAAAACCGACATTCCAACCGAGAAGCCCAACGCCTGAGAGTACGGCAAATGTGAGAAGTATAAGCCCGACAAATTCATACTTTCGTCCTGAATCGTTCGCCGGAGAACTTCCGCGGGCTTTCGGCGATCGACGACCGGGACTTCGTTTTTTCAATGAGAATCCCTCCATACTTGACTATGCCTCCATCTTTTTGAGATGGAGGCATAGTCAAGTGAAATATCTCTTCATCAAATGTGATCGGAGCATGTGCGCACTATTTTGTCAAGCGATCCGCCGTGCGCTGTGCTTCGTATAAAATACGCTCTTCATCCAGTGTCTTGAGTTCTCTATTTTCCATGAGAATTTTTCCGTTTACGATCACCGTATCAACGGATGAGGATTTTCCGGAATAGGCAAGGAGTGAGACCGGATTGTAACACGGTGTCCACTCTGCACCGTACATGGAAAAGAGGGCAATATCCGCCTTCTGCCCCGGCACTAGTTGTCCGACATCCTTTAACGAAAGTGCCTGTGCCCCGTATTCCGTTCCCATCTTGACCGCCGTGAGCGCAGGGACTGCAAGCGGATCGAGTGTATCCACTTTATGCAAAAGCGCCGATAACTGTACCTCGTCCAGCATATCCAAGTTGTTGTTGCTGGAAGCGCCGTCGGTTCCGAGAGCCACGCAGATCCCTTCTTTTAACATCCGAGGAACAGGCGCGATACCGCTGGCAAGCTTCATATTGCTGCCGGGATTATGGGCGATACGGATATTGTGTTTCTTGATGATAGAGAAATCCTCATCATCAAGATGCACGCAATGTGCGGCGATTGTCCCGTTTTCAAAGAGTCCCGTGGATTCCACATGTGCAAAGGGGCGTTTTCCATAGTCTTTGAGGCAGGACTCTACTTCCCCCACAGTCTCGGACATGTGTATGTGTATTTCGGCGCCGAGCTGCTGTGCGCGCTGTGCAATCTTTTTGAGATAGTCCGGCGGGCAGGTATATAGGGCATGTGGGCCAAGCATCACGGTGATGCGCCCGTCTGCGGCTCCATGATAGGTCTCATAAAGCGCGGCGTTTTCCTCCAGCTTCTTATCCGCATCGGGCGCAACGCCAATCAGACCTCTCGCGAGAACGCCGCGCAGACCGGAAACCTCCGTCACCTCGGCGACACGATCCATATCGGGACCGTACATATCCGCAAACGCCGTCGTCCCGCTGCGAATCATCTCTACTGCGGCAAGCATAGCGCCCCAATAAATATCGTCGGAATGCAGTTTTGCCTCGATTGGCCAAATCATTGTCTGAAGCCAGTCCATCAGCTTCATATCGTCCGCATAGCTGCGGAGGAGTGTCATTGAGGCGTGGGTATGCGCATTGACCAATCCCGGGATTGCAAAGTGCCGTGTCCCGTCGATTGTTTTGTCCGCATGAAAATCATACGGCACGTCGCCCATCGAAAGAATACGGTCATCCGCAATCGCGATATTGAGCGTCGGCGTTGTCCCGTCCGGCAAAAGAGCAGCAACGTCTTTAATCAGTATATTCACGGGGCGCCCCCTTATGCCAATCCGAGATATTCTTTTTGTTCCGCGGTCAATGTGTCGATGGAGATACCAAGCGAATTGAGCTTGATATTGGCGATCTCGACATTGATCTCCTCGGGCATCAGATGAACGCCTTTTTTCATCTCTTTCCCATGGCGGAGAAGATGCAGCGCGGAGAAGAACTGCACGCCGAAGGAAAGATCCATGATCTCTGCCGGATGTCCGTCCCCCGCAGCGAGATTCACGAGGCGTCCCTCCGCCAGTAAGTAGAGACGCCGCCCGTCGGGCTGGACATATTCTTCGATATTGTCTCGTACTGTTTGATGGGATACGGATTCTGCGGCGAGCTCCGGTATATTGATTTCAACGTCGAAATGTCCGGAATTCGCCATCATTGCGCCGTCTTTCATCGCGGCAAAATGATGTTTGCGAAGAATATCTTTGTTTCCGGTCAGTGTCAGGAAAATATCGCCGACTTTCGCGGCTTCGTCCATCGGCATCACATAGAATCCGTCAAAAACGGCTTCGATTGCCTTGATCGGATCTACCTCCGTAATGATGACGTTAGCGCCGAGTCCGCGCGCACGCATTGCACCGCCCTTGCCGCACCAGCCGTAACCGGCGATAACGACGGTTTTTCCCGCGATGACAAGATTCGTCGTCCGCATAATGCCATCCCAGGTGGACTGTCCGGTTCCGTAACGGTTGTCAAATAGGTATTTGCAGTATGCATCGTTTGCCGCAATCATAGGAAATTCGAGCTTGCCCTGCCGCTCGAGTGCATAGAGACGATGCACTCCGGTGGTTGTCTCCTCGGAACCGCCGATGAGCGTCGGCAGCAGCTCCCGACGAGTAGTATGAAGCATATCCACCAAGTCGCCGCCATCGTCAATGACAATGTCGGGCTTGATATCGAGCGCCTTATTGAGGAACACGGAATATTCCTCATCGGTGCATCCATGCCATGCAAATACGTGAACACCTTCTTCGACGAGTGCGGCTGCAACATCATCCTGCGTCGATAGGGGGTTGCTGCCGGTCACGGCAACCTCCGCTCCCGCATGTTTGAATATCGTTGCCATATAAGCGGTTTTTGCCTCAAGATGAAGCGTAATTACCATCTTAATGCCTGTGAAGGGCTTTGAAACAGAATACTCCTTATCCGCAGCCGCCATCACCGGCATGAAGCGTTTCACCCAGTCGATCTTTGCGTGTCCGGACGGCGCTAGTTTAATACCGCGAATCATAGATTCCATCATGCAGTCTCCTTCTATTTCCTTTAATTCTCAATCCCTTTTCGTGCAGGGATTCCCCGCTCATAATAATGCCGCACTTCCTTCATCTCCGTGATGAGGTCAGCGCGATCCAGCAGCCACTGTGGGGCATTTCGCCCCGTACAGATGAGTTCGGTTTCAAGAGGAAGAATTTCCCAAAAATGCTCCATCTGCTCTTTTTGTAGTAGACCAAACGCCAGTGCGACATTGATCTCGTCTAGGATAACGAGTTGATACTCCCCAGTTGCGGCAGCATCTGCCGCACGGCGCAGGCCTTCCGAGAGCAGCGCGACATAATCCGCCGGCGGATGTCCTTTCGGAAAGATAACAACGCTGTCCCCAAACGCTTCTTTGGTTTTTTCATCCATCATGCCGTCTTCGGCGATAAAGAAAGGTTTTCCCGTCGTTTCAAGTGTCATATGAGGGAGCGTACGCAAAAGCCCCTGTTCGCTGTAAGCAAGGCTCTTCATAAACTGCATCAGATAGACCTTGTGTCCTGCGCCGAGTGAGCGAATCGCCAAACCGATGGCGGCAGTCGTCTTTCCCTTCCCGTTTCCCGTATAGACCTGAATCATGAGAGCAGTACCTTATGGCTGACGTTGATGCGCCCCTTCTCGTCAATTTCAATGACCTTGACCTGCAGCTCGTCGCCGACATGCACAACGTCCTCCACGCTCTCTACGCGATGCTTTGCGAGCTGGGAGATGTGGCAAAGCCCCTCTTTCCCGGGGAGAAGTTCTACAAAAGCGCCGAACTTCAGGAAGCGTGTCACGCGGCCGGTATAAATCTCCCCAACTTCAACGTCGCGAACGATGTCCTCGATCATCTTGCGCGCACGATCCATCGCTTCGGTATTCGGAGAGGTGATAAAGATATTGCCGTCCTCATGAATATCGATATCCACGCCGGTCTCGTCGATGATTTTACGAACGACCTTGCCGCCGCTGCCGATGACGTCGCGAATCTTGTCCACGTCAATAGTGATCGTCTCCACGCGCGGCGCGTACGGAGAGAGTTCTTCCGCAGGCTTATCAATGCATTCCAGCATCTTGCCAAGGATAAATGCGCGCCCCTCCTTCGCCTGTGCCAAGGCGGAAGCGAGAATATCCCGCGTGATGCCCGCGATCTTGATATCCATCTGAATCGCCGTAATGCCCTTTGCCGTTCCCGCAACCTTAAAGTCCATATCGCCGAGTGCGTCTTCCATGCCTTGTATATCCGTCAGAATGGAATAATCGTCGCCGTCCCTGACGAGCCCCATAGCGACACCGGAAACAGGGCGCTTAATCGGAACGCCGGCGCACATCAGCGAGAGCGTACTGCCGCAGACGCTGCCCATCGAACTCGATCCATTCGACTCCAAAATCTCTGAAACAAGACGTATCGTATAGGGGAAATCCTCAATGGATGGAATCATCGGGAACAGGGCGCGTTCAGCAAGCGCACCGTGTCCGATTTCACGGCGTCCCGGGCTGCGCATAGGGCGCGCTTCACCGACGCTGTATCCCGGGAAATTATAATGATGCAGGTAGTGTTTCGTGGTCTCAGGTCCCAAACCGTCGATGATCTGCTCGTCGCCGATAGAACCGAGCGTCGTTACCGTGAGCACCTGTGTCTGACCGCGTGTAAAAAGCCCGGAGCCGTGCGTCCGCGGTAAAATTCCGACCTCACAGCTCACAGGGCGCACCTCATTGAGCGCGCGCCCATCCGGACGTATCTTTTCGTGCGTAATCATATGGCGCACGATGCTCTTTTCAATCTTATAGAGAATTTGCGAAATCTCTTTTGCCTGCTCCGGATATTCAACGATAAAGTGTTCCATCGTTTCGGACTTAATCGCCGCGATATTGGCATCTCGTCCGAGTTTATCCTCGTTGCGGGTGGCGGCGTCAAGACGTTCCTCCGCATAAACGCGGATCTTTTCCTCAAGTTCTTCGGAGACGGCAAAGATCGCCGGAATTTGTTTTTCCTTTCCGCAGACGCTTTGTATATTTTTTTGAAATTCAACCAAACGGCGGATCTCGGCATGTCCGAACAGGATAGCGTCTAAGACGATCTCTTCGGACAGCTCATTTGCGCCCGCCTCGACCATCATGACCGCATCATAAGAACCGGCAACCGTGAGGTTCAGCTCCGAGACGGCGCGTTCCTCCTCCTTTGGATTGATCACGAACGCACCGTTAACATAGCCGACGCGCACACCCGCAATCGGTCCCATAAAAGGAATATCGGATACGGTCAGCGCGCAGGATGCGCCGAGCATTGCGGCGATCTCCGGCGGATTATCCTGATCGACAGAGAGCACCGTTGCGACAATTTGAACATCGTTTCGAAAACCTTCCGGGAACAGCGGACGAATGGGGCGATCAATCAATCGTGCGCAGAGTACCGCATCGTTGCTGGGACGACCTTCTCTCTTAATGAAGCCGCCGGGAATTTTGCCCGCCGCATACATTTTCTCCTCGTAGTCCACGGTTAAAGGGAAAAAATCGACGCCCTCTCTTGGCGCACTCGATGCGGTCGCCGTGACAAGTACGACCGTATCGCCATAACGCACCAATGCGGCGCCGTTTGCCTGCTTTGCCATTTTTCCGTGCTCTACGATTATATTTCGTCCGCCCAGTTCAATTTCGAAACTCTGCATACATTTATCCTCCTAGGTCTCTCACATGCATTACATGACAAAAGCATTCGACAAAACATCTTAGAATCCTTTTCCCTATAGCAAAAAAGCGGGGAAATCCCCGCCCTTTCACCTCCGCATAAGCTGTTACTTACGCAGATTGAGCTTTATTATGATAGCGCGATACCGCTCAATGTCCGTTTTGTAAAGATAGCCGAGCAGACGGCGGCGATGTCCGACCATCTTCAGAAGTCCGCGGCGCGAATGATGATCCTTTTTATGTTCTTTCAGATGTTCGGTGAGATACTGAATGCGCGCCGTCAATACGGCAATCTGCACCTCCGGCGATCCGGTATCACCCTCATGAATTGCATGTTCCTTAATGATTTCCTGTTTTTTTTCCTGCGTAAGCATATAAAATCCTCCTCTAAAATATTGACCGATGACCAAGAAAACGTCGGATTAATCGTTATCCGAGTCACGGCTCTATGACGTCGTTCATATTACCATAGAAATATTTTCTTGTAAATGAAAAATTTCCGCTATCACGCTGATAGACGTTTTTTTGTCGCGCTCGATCTGTGCTTTCAGTTCCTCTGCTGAAGAGAATCGCCGCTCCTCTCGTATGCGCGCGTGAAACGATACGGTGAGCCGATCTCCGTACAGATCCTTCGAAATATCAAAGATATGAACCTCAAGGCGCCGCCTGCAGCCGCCGAAGGTCGGATTATTTCCGATGTTGGCAACGCCCGCATACTGCTCCGCTCCATGCGCAACGGTTACCGCATACACACCGTTTGGCAGACTCTCGTTCTCGTCCTGCAGTTCAATGTTCGCCGTTGGAAAGCCAAGCAGGCGTCCGCGCGCCTCACCGTGAACAACCGTTCCTATGATAGAAAACGGATACCCAAGATACTCGTTGACCTTGGCAATATCCCCATGTTGAATAAGTCCGCGAATGCGTGTGCTGCTGATAGGCTCTCCGTCACGGATCACCGGATCGCATACGAGCGCCCTGAATCCGTAACGCTTCGCCTCTTGACGCATGAGATCAGGTGTGCCGCGCCCAAATCTGCCAAATGTGTAATTTTCTCCGATCACAACGTATTGCGGTGCACAATATTGATGCAGCAGTGCAACAAAATCTGTGGCATCCGTTTTGGCGAAATTTGGCGTAAACGGGATCTCCACCAAGACATCAACACCGAGGCGCTCTAAAATCTTTCGCCGCAGAACATCACTGCCGATAAGGCGCGGACTTCTTTGCGGGTCTACCACGGCACGCGGGTGATTCAAGAAGGAAAAGACAAGCGCCGTTCCGCCGATCTCCCGTGCGCGGCGCACCGCCGTTTTGACGATGCGTTGATGCCCTAAGTGAATGCCGTCAAACATCCCCAGTGCCATAACGATGCGCGGATATAATGCGTGAAATTCTATGAGTTTTGTATAGCATTCCATTACAAAGAAACATACTCCTAATCATATACACAGTGATACTGTTACGGCTCCCCAATGATGCGCAGTTCGGGCACAAGGCGCACCGCGTTCCGCGCATAAACGCGTTCCTGTACCACCGCAATCAGACGCTGCACATCGTTTGCCGTCGCGCCCCCAATATTTACAATAAAGCCCGCATGTTTGCGTGATACCTGTGCACCACCGACCGTGAATCCCTTTAATCCCGCCTCGTCAATGAGCGTGCCGGCAAAGTATCCGGGGGGACGCTTGAACGTGCTTCCCGCGCTCGGGTATTCAAGCGGCTGCTTGCTCTTGCGCCGCCCGTTCAAATCGGTCATCTTCTCCAAAATATCGGCAGGATTCCCCGGCATCAAATGCAGCCGCACTTCACAAATCGCTTCCTCGCGCTCGTGAAATATACTGTGGCGATAATCAAAGTCCAACTCATGCGCTGCATAGGAACGGATTTCTCCTGCGGCTGAGACCGTTTTCACCTGCGTTACGATAGATTTCATCTCCCCGTCATAGGCGCCCGCATTCATAAAGATCGCGCCGCCGATGCTGCCGGGGATTCCGGCGGCGAACTCCATTCCGGTCAGACCCTGCCGCTGTGCAAAAGCGGCGGCATCTTTCAGCAACGCGCCTGCGCCCACAGTAATGTCTGAGCCGGATGCAACGATGCTGCTCATCGTATGATTGAACCGAACGACCAGTCCTCGAATCCCACCGTCACGCACCAATATATTAGAACCGTTTCCCACGAGTGTGATCGGCTCGCCATATGATTTTGCCGCTTGGATGATCTTCTGCACCTCGTCGATAGAAGCGGGATAAAACAACATATCGGCAGGTCCGCCGATGCAAAAGGTCGTATGGAATCGCATGGGTGCGTTCATGAAGAGCCGCGACGGATCAAATGTCTTATGACAGAAATCGATAAAATCCTTGTTCATCTCATTCTTCCCTTCTCATGGTTCCGCAGAAAATCCGATACCGACACATTGCAGCGCAGAAAAGTTATTTTGCCGCAGCGCTTCATAGGCAACAACGGCGACGGCATTGGATAAATTCAGAGAACGCGCCCCCGATGCCATAGGGATGCGGATTGTTCGGTCTCGATGGGCGGCGAGCAAATCATGCGGGAGCCCTGCGCTCTCTTTGCCGAACACCAAGAACGCATCCGGTGGATATGCAACGTCACAATGTGTCCGAGAAGCTTTGGTTGAACAAAAGTAAAACGTACGGTTTGGGTACATCTCCAAAACTTCGTCAAAGCGGTCGTGATAATGCACCGTCACCAAATGCCAATAATCCAACCCCGCACGTTTCAAATATTTATTGTCCGTTGAAAAGCCAAGCGGTCTGACAAGATGAAGCTCTATGCCCGTGCCGGCACATAGCCGCGCAATATTTCCGGTGTTCCCCGGGATCTCCGGCTCTACGAGAACAATATGCACCCGCCGTATCCCCCCTTACGATATAATCTTACAAAATGCACCGTTATTATATCGAATCAACGCAATAAAAACAACCCACAGGAGGCGTACCTCCCGTGAGTTGGAATTGATTCCTAGCTTAACACGGCGCCGGTATTTGCCGACGATGTGAGCTTTGCATAGCGTGCGAGATAGCCGGTCTTGATCTTCGCCTCCGGCTGTACCCAGCGTGCGCGCCGCGCTGTAAGCTCTTCGTCGCTGACCTCCAGCTCCAATTTGCGGTTTGGAATATCAATCGTGATCATATCCCCATCCTCGATGAGCGCGATGGGACCTCCCGCCATCGCCTCGGGAGAGATATGTCCGACGCAGGCGCCCTGACTTGCACCGCTGAATCGTCCGTCGGTGATCAGACCTACCTTGAGCCCCATACCGGTGATGACTGCCGTCGGATTCAGCATCTCCTGCATCCCCGGACCGCCTTTCGGACCTTCATAACGGATGACGACAACGTCCCCGTCGTGAATTTTCCCTGCCATGATGGCGTTGACGCCTTCTTCTTCCGAACTGAAGCACTTGGCCGTTCCGCGATAGGTGAGCATATCGTCGGCAACGGCGGACGCCTTCACAACGGCGCAATCGGGCGCAAGATTCCCCCGCAGAATCGCGAGCCCACCTTGCGGGCGATAGGGATTATCCACACTGTGAATTACCGTCGGATCGAGAACTCTTGCGTGTTCGATTCGCTCGCCTATCGTTCCGGTGACCGTCAGCGCGTTGAGATGAATCAAATCTTTTTTCGCTAGCTCGTGCATAACGGCGGAGATGCCGCCCGCTTCATTAAGATCCTGCATGTGATGCGTTCCCGCGGGGCTGAGTTTCGTGATATAGGGCGTCCGTCTGCTGATTTCATCAAAGAGCGGCGGAGGCAGTTCGATGCCTACCTCGTGGGCGATCGCCGTCAGGTGCAGCACGGTGTTGGAAGAGCCGCCGATGCCCATATCCACCGTAATGGCATTCTCAAACGCTTCCTGCGTCATAATATCGCGCGGGCAGATTCCCTTGCGGACGAGGTCGAGGATGACAGCGCCCGCATGTTTTGCGAGGAGACGCCGCTCGCCCGTGTAGGGCGCAGGAATCGTGCCATTCCCGGGAAGTCCCATTCCGAGTACTTCCGTTAAGGAGTTCATCGTATTTGCAGTGAAGAGTCCGGAGCACGACCCGCAGCTTGGACACGCACTGTTTTCGATCTCCGTCATTTCGCTCTCGTCCATTTTTCCGGCGGCATACATGCCCGCCGCTTCAAATGCCTGACTGACGCTAATATCCCTGCCGCGATAGCGTCCCGCGAGCATGGGGCCGCCGCTGACTAGAATTGCCGGGATATTGAGCCGTGCCGCAGCCATGAGCATACCCGGCACGACCTTGTCACAGTTGGGGATGAGCACCAAGCCGTCAAAACCGGAAGCCATCGTCACAGCCTCTATGGAGTCCGCGATGAGTTCGCGGCTGGCAAGAGAATACTTCATGCCCGTATGCCCCATGGCAATGCCGTCGCAGACACCGATGGAGGGAAACTCAATCGGCGTGCCGCCCGCAGCTGCCACGCCCAGCTTTACGGCTTCCGTAATCGTATTCAGATGAAAATGCCCCGGAATGATCTCATTAAATGAATTGCATACGCCGATGAGCGGCTTTCCAAGATCCTCGGCACCATACCCGTTTGCATGAAATAATGAGCGGTGCGCACAGCGTGTCGCCCCTTTTTTTACCACGTCGCTTCTCATATCATCTCTCCTAATTCTAAATAAAGTTTATGGCGATCAACGGTCATCATAAACGAAGTATAAACACATGACTGAGATTGTAGCGCATTATACTCTTTTTTTCAATAGCTAAAGTATCATAAAGAAATTTATGAATCGTGGCATAGTGTGGTACACCTATGTTATAATGATCTAAAATTCTATGCCGCGCTGAGCCTTGATCCCCTTTTGATAGGGGTGCTTCACGAGATGCATTTCGGTGACAAGATCGGCGCGGTCAATTAGTTCTTCCGAGGCGTTTCTTCCCGTAAAGATGAGATGGGTCTGCTCCGGGCGTGCACTTAGAATTTGCTCCAATTCCTCTTGACGGATCAGACCGAACGAATAGGCATAGTTAAATTCGTCCAAGATGATCATGTCCCATGTGCCGCCCGATATTTCATGCAGCGCGCTTTGCAGGAGCTCTTCTGCGGCACGACGGTGTTCCTCCACATCTTTATTTCCTTTGCGTGTGAATCCGAGACCGCCTTGACGGATTTCAATACGTCCGCCGGCATCGTTTAATGTTGCGATTGCCTTTAGTTCGCCATACGACCAGCTCCCCTTGATGAACTGCAGGATCAAGACACGCATCCCGTTTCCCCATGAGCGTATCGCCATGCCGAGCGCAGCCGTTGTTTTCCCCTTTCCTTCGCCTGTATGAACGATGACAAGTCCTCTTCGATTATCCATATGTATCACCTCATGATTGAATAAAAAATTGATATACGGTGGTTTTATGAAGCATTATATTTTTTTTACGGCAATTATTTTCCTCGTTTCCATGATGTGTATTTTCTTCATTGAAAAAAAAGATGTCCTAAGCCTCAAACAAATTGATATAGCGACAAGTATCCGTGAGGAGCATGGAGAAAGTATACTCACGTGGGAACGCATCCCCTACCCTTGCTATTATCGTGTGGACACCTACATCAAGATGACCGGAAAAATATCGAATGAAACAGTCTACCAGCGGGTCAAGTCAGAGTTCACAACAACGCCCTCTTATCATATCACTTCTGCACCGATTCCATTTTACTACCGTATTACCGCTTACGGAATGTTTGGCGCGGTGACCTCCCCGTCGACGCCAAAATCAAATCCATATTTCGAAGCCGTGTTCCCCATTCATATCAGCAAATACCCCGAATCGTCCCCCGCCAGTCTCATGCCGTTTCTCATATGGCACAGTATGGCAAACGCCGTCTTATACGAAGTCGAATTTCTTTCCGCCCCTCCCGAAAAAGATGGCGGGATTGCATTATCCAAGACCAAGCACCTGAGCAGTACACAGGGCGTCTTCACGAACGGAATGCAGGCAGATCTGCGCAAGTTCCAGTCCTACGGGACAATCTATTGGCGCGTGCGCGCATTGGGGCTCAAACATGAGCCTATCGGCGAGTTTTCACCGGCGGAGCCGATTGTACTCAGCGGCGAAGAGGAACTTCCAAATCGCCCCATTCCAAATACATTTGATCAGGTGATGAACTTCCGGCAGCCGCTTTATCCCGTGTATCAGTGGATTCCGCTCAACGGCGTAACGCGTTACGAAGTAGAACTGCTCTCAACACGTCCTGTCAATGACCACGGCACCGAACCGGATCCAAGTCAAGTATGGTCGGCAGAGACCGTATCTGCCAATGCCGTCTATGACGAATATCCGCGCCCCTACGCCGGGATTTACTACTGGCGCGTACGCGGACTCGACGCACAGGGCAAGACGGTCGGTACATGGTCGGATATCGCATCTTTTACAGTGGAAGCACCGCACAATCATCGTCTGTACGCCGCCGCACTCGGGGACAGCATCACACACGGCGGCGGTGCAATCTCAAACTCCCCGGCACTCCTCGAATACAGCTATACCACCTACCTCCCGTTCGAGTGCTTGAATCTCGGGCGCAGCGGCGATACCGCGCATACAACCTTGGAACGCTTTGAGCAGGACGTACTGCCCGCCCATCCGGAGAACCTGTTGATCCTCACGGGGTCAAATAGCCTGCGCGCGGATACGACAAGTGCGCAAGACATTATCCGGGATCTTGACGCCATACAAAGAAAGTGTATCGCCCATGATATTCGCCCCGTTTTCCTCACGCTGCTTCCGCTGAATCCTGAGCGCATTACGCTTTCATTCCAATCTGAAACGGATCCTCTGTGGCATTTGAAGCTCAATGCCGTCAACACATGGATTCGTGCACAGCGATACCATATTGATATGGAGCCGTTTTTCTATGATGCCTCAAACGGGATCCTGAGCCCCCTGCTCTCAACCGACGGCCTGCATCCGGATATTGACGGGAAGCGCATGATGGCGGAAGTGATTTTGCAGCATCTAGATGACCTGACACCGCAGGAATAGAATGGCAAAAGCAACATGATCCTAGATCACGTTGCTTTTTTTCTGCCTTGAATCAGCATCGCATCCCCAAAAGAAAAGAAACGATACCCCTCATCAACGGCTTGTTTATATGCATTTAATATAAACGAACGCCCGGCAAACGCGCTGATAAGCATGATCAGCGTAGATTTTGGCAGATGAAAGTTCGTTATGATTGCATCCACTACCTTAAACCGGTAACCCGGATAAATAAAAATATCTGTCCACCCGCTTGTCGGGCGAATTTCACCGGTCTCCCCCGCGGCTGATTCGAGCGTTCGAATGGACGTTGTCCCTACGGCAACGATACGACGACCTTCCGCTTTCGCCCGCCGGATGATCTGCGCCGTTTCTTCCGGAATGGCATAATACTCACGGTGCATCACATGATTTTCAATCGTCTGCTCCTGCACCGGGCGGAACGTCCCCAATCCGACATGAAGGGTAACAAAACCGAATATAACACCTTTTTCCTTGAGACGTACTAAAAGTTCTTCAGTGAAATGAAGCCCTGCCGTCGGCGCGGCTGCAGACCCGCGTTCCCGGCTGTATATGGTTTGATACCGATCCGCATCGGAAAGTTTTTCCCGGATGTACGGCGGGAGCGGCATCTCGCCCAATCGATCTAAAATCTCTTCAAATATTCCTTGATAAATGAATTTTACAATACGACCGCCAAAATCCGTATGCGATATGATCCCACAGGAAAGCTCTTCACCGAACCGGATACGATCTCCTATGCGCGCCTTTTTGCCGGGCTTTACCAAGGCCTCCCACCGGTCTCTGTCGATTTGCCGGAGTAAAAGAACTTCCACCTTTGCACCGGTTTTATCGCGTGCACCGATCAGCCGTGCCGGAATCACGCGCGTATCGTTAAATATCAGGACGTCCCCCGGCTGCAATAATACGTCCAGTTCATAAAAATGCCGATGTTCGATTGTCTGTTCCGCAGGATCGAGCACCATGAGGCGCGACGCATCCCGCGGTTCGAGCGGTGTTTGTGCAATACGCTTCTCGGGTAAATCATAGTCAAAATCAGAAATATCCATATGATATATGCCTCATCAGTATAATTTCTCTACGGAAACGCCGGTATAATAGTAACGCAGGATCTCTTTGTAATTCTTTCCACGCTCCGCAAATGCCTCTGCGCCCCACTGAGACATGCCAAGACCGTGGCCGGAACCGTATCCGTTAAATTCTACCGTCGACTTTTGCATCCGAACGTTGAACAGTGTGCTTGGAAGCGCAAATAGGGAGCGTATTTTATTGCCGCCAAGGACGACGTTCCCCTTATCTCCGATGATGCGCATGGTCAACACACGTCCCGCGTGACTGCGGTCTCCTTTCCCATTGCCAATCTGGAGGCGGGAGAGCTTAATCTCCTTGAGGTTCCCTATTTTTCTGCCGGTTGATTCTATTTTTTGGACAAAGAGCGTCGATGTTATGGATCGATTCCATGGGAGTGTCTGAGCGCGGGCTTCGGGAACTGCTCTGAGATACGGCACATAACTTCCCCATACGTTTTCACTCGACTCCGTCATGCCGCCGGAATCCGTATGAAACAGAGCGTCAGCAATTTCCCCTTGATAAAATAAAACTTCCCCGTGCGTCGCGTCAACGGCATCGGTAGAAGCCTTTGCCTCGGCGTTCATCCCCTCGTATACTTGGCACTCAGGGGTATTGCAGAGATCATAGCCGTCCGCACGGTGCCGCCCCCTATTTTTGAGCGCAAAGGTGCGTGCCGCAACACTCTGCGCGCGCAGTGCCTCGCTCCTCCACGAGGCGGGCATTTCCTTCGGGACGACCCCGTATAGATAGTCCTCAATCAAAACGTTGTTGACGACAGTCATTCCCGCCTTCTTGAATAAGGTGATATATCCGCGATAAGGGCTTCCATCGACCTCCACAAAGCCGCTTCCGGAAGGCTGAACAATCAGTCGATCTGATTTTTGTTCTGTGCCGTTGACCCAAAAAGCGCCGCTTTTTTCCTCAACGACAAGTTTTTCCCCCATCGGCACGATGAGAAACGGATCGTCTTCAAGCGTCCTATGGACATAAAGCACGGTATTCCTGCCCGTGACGGTAACGATATGCCGTTCACTCATAATGCCGACCGTGAGTTCCGGTTGGAGCGAAGCGTTCGTTCGATGGAGCGGAATGAACACCGACGCAAAAAAAATTAGGGACATCAAAATACGTTTGCACTGCGCCATTTCGCTCCCCTGCTTTCTTTAACTATGCCTGTGCCAAAAGGCGGAGACGTTTCTTCTCTTTATTTTCCTTGCGCTGCATCTTGCGCAGCGTACGGCTGTACCGCTCTTCCTCGCTAAAAATACATCCGCAGTAGGATTGACGGTAGAGCCCCATGTCTTTGCTGATGTCGATTCCTTCCTGCCAGCCGACGCGGAAATCCTCGTAGTAGAAGGAAATACCGTACATGTTCGCATAACGCTGCGCCGTTTCGCGCATGAGTTCGTGCTGCTGATAGATGCTGTAAAACAGTGTGGAGGTAAACGTGTCAAAGCCGTGTTCCGCCGCATAACGCACGGCATTCTCCAGTCGCCACGTGTAGCACATACGGCAGCGCCCCAGTCTCGTATTCTCTGCCGGCAGGGCTTTCTTTAGAAAATCTCGTATGCGGTATTCGCGATCCGCGACAAAGTCCATATGTGACATCGCCGCAAATTTCTCAGCGTTCTGCAGACGCTGATCCCATTCCGTATAGGGGTGGATATTGGGATTAAAAAAATACCCCGTCGGCTCGATCCCCTCTTCGCGAAGTTTTTTCAGCGGATAACAGGAGCAGGGTCCGCAGCACATATGCATCAAAAGATTCATGTTAGAGCAGTTCTCCTTGCCGGTAATCGTTTTCCGGATAAGCGATTTTCATGTGTTCGTATCCGCCGCGTGTGACGATACGCCCGCGCGCCGTCCGCGCAATAAAGCCGAGCTGTATGAGATACGGTTCATAAACGTCTTCGATGGTTTCGGGCATCTCGCTCAGCGCGGCGGCAAGCGTTTTGAGTCCGACGGGTCTCCCTGAAAATTTGGTAATCATCACTTCGAGCATCGTGCGATCTTTATTCTCCAGTCCCTGTTCATCGACCTCGAGGGCTGTGAGCGCAGCAAGCGTCGTTTTGTGAGATATGATGTCTTCTCCCGCGACTTGCGCGATATCGCGCACGCGTTTGAGAATACGATTTGCCACACGTGGCGTACCTCTGGAACGGCGCGCAATCTCAAGCGCACCCTCGTGTTCAATCGTCACAGATAGGATCTCCGCCGTTCGCTCAATGATGAGGAGAAGCGCCTCCGGCGTATAGTATTCGAGCCGTGCCTGAATTCCAAACCGATCGCGCAGCGGCGCAGAGAGCGCTCCCGTCTTTGTCGTCGCGCCAACCAGCGTAAACGGAGCAAGATCCAGCCGGATGGAACGAGCGCTCGGCCCTTTGCCAATGATAATATCGATGGCATGATCCTCCATCGCCGAGTAGAGGATTTCCTCAACATGATGGGACAGTCTATGAATCTCATCGATGAAGAGCACATCATGATCCTGCAAATTGGTCAGCAGAGAGGCAAGATCGCCCTGACGCTCAATCGCGGGTGCCGAGGTCTGGCGAAAGTTCGCCCCCATCTCGTTCGCTATGATGCCGGCGAGCGTCGTCTTTCCAAGCCCCGGAGGACCGTAGAGAAGAACGTGATCAAGCGCTTCCCCGCGCGACAATGCGGCTTGAATAAACTTGGACAGATTATCCTTTATTTTGTCCTGCCCAATGTACTCGCTGAGACGGCGCGGGCGCAGACTGTATTGCCAACCGTCGGTACTTTGTTCTTCGAATGAGACGAGTTCCTCCTCATTGCGTATATCCATAGATCTCTCCCCTCCCTCCTATATCGTTAGAATCGCTGCAGAACGGACAGCGCATATCGCACCAATTCTTCCGTACTTTGATAGTCCGTCTTTCCCTGAAAGACCGTTTGAATTTCGTTTTGCTGAAACCCTAAACTCATCAGAGCTTCCGTAGCTTCCGCAAGCATGGAATCCGAGACATCGGAGACAACGGCGCTCGTATCATCCACACCTGTATCGGCATAAGCACCGAATTTATCCTTAAGCTCTAAGACAAGGCGTTCCGCCGTTTTCTTGCCGATGCCCGGTAATTTTGTAATGCCCTTGACATCCTTTTTGTGAATCAACCGATAAAAATCGTGAGGTGTCACCTCAGAAAGAATACTCTGCGCGCCTTTGGGTCCGATGCCGGAGATACCGATGAGGTGCTGAAAAAGATCGTATTCCTCCTGCGAGAAGAACCCGTAGAGGAGGATCGCGTCCTCACGCACATGCGTATAGATATAGAGAAGCGCCTCTTCCCCCTGAGCAATATGTGCGCAGGTTTTTCTCGAGACAAACACACGATACCCCACGTCATGTACATCGAGCAAACAATGGTCAACGGCGCTGTGCACGACAGTCCCGCGCAAGAACCCTATCATACGTCTCTCCCATTAAATACGATTGCGCCACGCAATACTATCCACACAATACGCCGTACAAATCGCAACGGCAAGCGCATCCGCCGTATCGTCCGGATACGGCGGCTCCGGCAGATGGAGCAATTTCGTCACCATATAGATGACCTGTTCTTTGGTCGCTTTCCCATATCCGGTGACAGCCTGTTTTACCTGCAGCGGCGTGTGTTCGACGATCGGGATATCGTTCTTTGCCGCCGCAAGGAGTGCGATACCGCGTGCCTGCCCCACGGGGATTGCCGTCGTTACGTTGCGATTGAAAAATAGTTGTTCTATTCCTATGGCGGACGGGCGATGCTCCTGTATGAGGTTTTCGAGCTCTGTGTAAATCTTGAGCAGACGCCGTTCCGGCTGCATTTTAGACGGTGTCGTAATCGCACCGTACGCGTGCGGAACGAGGCGGCTGCCTATCTGCTCTACAAAACCGTAACCGCAAATCGCCGTCCCCGGATCTATTCCAAGAACCAACATATTCCGTCCCTAAAAAAGTGCAGACGATATGTCTGCACTTTTTTCTCCTTAATCCATCTCATAGTTGCTGTATACGTTCTGCACGTCGTCATTGTCTTCCAGTGCATCGATGAGCGTCTGCATCTTCTCCGCATCTTTTTCCGAGAGGCTGACCATCGTATCCGGCACCATTGTAACCTCCGCCGACACGGTTTCAATGCCCTTGTCTCCAAGCGCCGTTTCGATGGACTCGAAGGCGTCCGGCGCCGCTACAATCTCGAATACATCGTCCTCTGCGCGCATATCCTCCGCGCCCGCCTCCAAGACGAGTTCCAACAGTGCGTCCTCGTCGTCAAAAGAGTCTTTTTCGACGATAAACACGGCTTTTTTCTTAAACATCCATGCAACGCAGCCGTCCTGTCCAAGATTTCCGCCGTACTTCGAGAAGAGATGTCGCACGTCCGCTGCTGTACGATTGCGGTTGTCGGTCAGAATATCGAGGAGAACCGCGGTGCCGCCGGGACCGTATCCCTCGTACACAACTTCCTCGTAATTGCTCCCCTCCGTAGCGCCGAGCCCCTTTTGGATGGCACGGTTGATGTTATCCTTCGGGATATTGTTTGCTTTTGCTTTCGAGAGCGCAAGTTTGAGACGCATATTCCCCGTGGGATCACCGCCGCCCATACGCACGGCGATCGTGATCTCTCTGCCGATCTTCGTCGTGATTTTGCCGCGGATGGCGTCGTTTGCGCCCTTTTTACGCTTTATATTCGCCCACTTTGAATGTCCTGACATGAAATAGCTCCTTCTCTATCAACCAATTACTAGTTTATAGTGCTTCTTTTTTCCTTTTTTCAGAAACGCCTCTCCGTTGGAGAAATCGGCATCCCCGAGCACATAGTGTTCGTCGGACACGCGCAGGTCGTTGAGCGTGACACCGCCCTGTTGTATCAAGCGGCGCGCTTCGCCCTTCGAAGCAAATACGCCGCCGCGCGTGAGCACATCGACCAGTTTTTCGCCCGCGGCGCAGACAACTTTCGGGACATCCTCCGCCGCGCCGCCGCTGAAAAGAGCCTGCGCCGTGCTGCGCGCCTGCGCGGCAGCCTCTGCGCCGTGTACGATTTTCGTTGCTTCGTAGGCAAGGATTTCCTTCGAGCGATTGATTTCAGCGCCCTCTGCCGCGGATAAGCGGCGCACCTCATCCATTGGGAGATAGGTGAGCAGGGACAGACAAGTCTCCACATCGGCATCGTCTATGTTGCGCCAATACTGATAGAAATCATACGGCGAAGTTTTTTCCGCGTCAAGCCATAATGCACCGCCCGCAGTTTTTCCCATCTTCGTCCCGTCACTCTTTGTGAGGAGTTTGTTCGTGAGACCGAATACCGTTTTACTGCTCTTGCGGCGGCAAAGCTCGACGCCCGCAATGATGTTCGACCACTGATCGTCGCCCCCCATTTGCAGCCTACAGCCGTAACGGCGGTTGAGTTCGAAGAAGTCGTACGCCTGCATGATCATATAGTTGAACTCGAGGAATGTCAGCCCCTTTTCCCAGCGCTGCTTATAGCTCTCGGCGGCAAGCATACGGTTGACAGTGAAATGTGCGCCGACATCGCGCAGAAGTTCAATATAATTGAGACTGCGCAGCCAATCTCCATTATCCACCATAATCGCACGGTCCTCTGTAAAGTCGATGAAGCGCGCGACTTGTTTCTTGAAGCACTCGCAGTTATGGCGAATGGTCTCGTCGGTCATGACTTTGCGCATATCCGTGCGTCCGGACGGATCGCCGACGGTTCCCGTGCCGCCGCCCACAAGACAAATGGGGCGATGCCCCGCCTTCTGCAGATGCGACATCGCCATCAGGGCAATAAAATGACCGGCGTGAAGGCTGTCCGCAGTCGGATCAAAACCAATGTAAAAAGTGACCGGTCCTTCCGCCATGAGTTTACGCAGCGCCTCTTCATCCGTGCATTGTGCAAGAAAACCTCGTTCCTTTAGAATATCGATCGCATTTTGCATATAGACCCCTCTATCGCTTTAGTTTCTGCCCTTTTCTACCCCGGCGCCCCTCGTCGGAACCTCGTCGGAGGCAGACGGGGCACTGCTCGGAGACCGTGGTTCAGAGGCAGACCTATCCTTATTTGTTTTTTTTCTCGTTTTTTCATGATTTTTATCTTTATTATCCGAGGTATCCTTGTCGTCCTTATCTTTGTCCTTTTCAGAGTCATCATTCAAATCATCTAATTCGGACGCAGGCTTATACGATGCACTCCCCTCAAAGCTGCGTACAGGCAGGCGTTCATGTGCCTTAAGCATAAACGCGCGCCAAATCGCAGCAGGAGTTGTCCCCCCCGCCATGCCGTGCAGGTCGCTCACACTGTCGTTCCCAATCCAAACGCCCGCAACAAGATCCGGCGTATAGCCGATAAACCATGCGTCGTGATAATCGCTCGTCGTTCCCGTCTTTCCCGCTGCCGGTCTGCCGATATTCGCGCCTGTGCCGGTACCGCTCCGAATAACATCCGAGAGCATATTAGTCATGGTCGCGGCGTTCGCCGCAGAGATGACGCTCTTTTCTTGGCGTGTTGCCTCTTCCAATACCTTTCCCGTACGAGAGACAACTCGCAGCACAGCAACCGGCTCCACATGAATACCGCGATTAGCAAACGTCCCGAACGCACTGGTCAGCTCGAGAGGTGTAACGCCGCGCGTCATGCCTCCGAGCGCGGTCGCTAGGTTGCGATCATTCGTTGCACCATCTAGAACAAAGGTCGATATTCCCATTTCCTGCGCATAGTAAATGGCTTTATCAATTCCTATATCCTGCGCGATACGAACGGTTGGTACATTTAGTGACCAACGCACAACATCGCGCAAACGTACTTTACCGGAAAATTTGCGGTTATAATTCTGTGGCTCCCACCCGCCTACCTTGAGCGGTTTATCCTCAATCACCGAATCCGGCGTATATTTGTTTTCAAGTGCGGCGGCGAACACGAACGGCTTAAACGCCGATCCGGGCTGGCGCACCGCCTGTGTCGCACGGTTGAACTGATCTGTTCCGCGCCCGCCGACCATGGCTTTGATGTAGCCCGTATGGGGATCGATGGCGACCAACGCCCCCTGTGGCTGCACGATGCCGTTGGCATCGGTGAAGTAGGTCGGCAGGTTTTGCATCGCGTTCTCGGCAGCCGCCTGCATATCCATATCGATCGTCGTATAGATCTTTAGCCCGTCTTTATAGATGGCGTCGTCCCCATATTTTTCAACAAGGAGCTGCAGCACATAGTCTACGAAATAGCTTGCCACCCTAACGCCGTCATTGGAAACTTTAGCGATCGCAAGATCTTCTTTTTTCGCCGCGTTTGCCTCACTGTCGCTGATATAACCGTACTTCGCCATTTGATCGAGGACAACAGCTTTGCGCTGCTTTGCCGCTTCTAAATTGTTGAGTGGTGAATAGTAATTCGGACTTTTGGGAATGCCGGCAAGCATGGCGCATTCGTTGAGCGTCAGATCCTTGACGTCCTTCCCGAAATACGTCCGCGCGGCTGCCTGGACGCCATAGGCACCCTGCCCAAAGTATATTTGATTCATATAGAGCTCAAGGATTTCCTGCTTCGTATATTGACGCTCCAGCTGAAGTGCCAAAAACATTTCCTGAACCTTGCGCTTCAGCGTGCGATCCTGCGTCAAATAGGCATTTTTAGCAAGCTGCTGCGTAATCGTAGAGCCGCCCTCCGTGACGGTACGCCCGCGAATATTCGCCCAAACCGCACGCACGATGCCGCGTGGATCGATGCCCGCATGGTCGTAGAAGCGATTATCCTCAACCGCGACAAACGCATTTTGGAGATTCTTCGGAATATCGTTGATACTCACCGGCATACGATTTTCTGCCGCATGTATATTAGCGATCTCGTTGCCGTTGATATCATAAATCTGAGACGAAGCGGGCGGCACAATATCTTCCGCTAAATTCTGTTTTGTGTTCAAACTTGCCGTGAGAAAACCGCAGCCGACACCGATCACCATCACAAACAAAATGAGTCCTATAACAAGGATTGTCTTGCCTAGGATAGATCCTGTACTTGATTTACGCGAATTTCCTTTTGCTGTCTTCTTCATAGGTGCCTTTTTATCCGGCTGTTTATCCATCGTGCTCTCCTTGTGGGTAGTAACGACTCCATTATAATACAAAGTATTTCATCGTATCGTATTTCATAAGGCAAAAATCTCCTTATTATAAATTTACATGACACAATACTTATTATACCAATACACGCCGTAATTTCAATAGGATAATTAACAAAGACATCAGACGCTGTCTTTGCAAAACTTAATGGAACCCATACAACAAAACAGGACTGTTCCGCCAACATGATTGGACTTAGGAGAACAGCCCTATTATTTTGACCTAAAGTATCGGTAATGCTTTAGTTTGCCGAAATATACTCATAGACCAGTACATTGAACCTATACACCGCATTGCTGCAGATATTAAGATATCCATCTAGAAAATGATCTTTTACCGTACTTGTTACCTAATTTTAGAACATATTACATCATGAGATTTTCATTGTCAAGGCAGTGTATAGTTCCGAATTTATATCATGGTAGATACATCCTGTTTTATTTCCAAGCCTTGCTTTTTACAGTGTTTCATGAAGTCGGTCGGTGATTCGCCCGCATATTTTTTGAACACGGTGCAAAAGTTTTTATAATCGCCGAACCCGTTCTGCTCGGCGACCTCATAGACTCGGTAGATGCCTGTGGCAAGCTGCCGCGCCGCCATGTAGAGCCGCTGACGCGTAAGAGCTTCGCCGAAGGTCTGATGCGCGGCTTCTTTGAATTTGCGGCTGAGGTAGCTGGCGCTGACGCCGAACTCGTCGGCAAGCCGCTCGATGCTGAGACGTTCGGCAAACGACTGCCGGATGCGCTGCATGGTCTGCCGCACATAGGGGTTCATTCCCTCGTCGGCAAGCCAGTCCTGCCACGGCAGGGGCGCGACGGGAAGCGGGACGCCGGGAGCGTCGCCTCCCTGTACGCCCGCCGTCAGTTTTTCCATGAGTTTTGCGAGTTCGCGCTCGTCGACCGGTTTGAGCAAATAGTCCGCGGCGTCAAGACGGATCGCTTCGCGCGCATAGGTAAAGTCGCTGTAACTGGTAAAGAATACGAGCGCGCCCAGAATTCCCTCGGCGCGTGCCGCGCGCGCCATCTCGATGCCGTCCATGCGCGGCATCCGAATGTCGGTCATCACAATATCGGGATGCAGGCTGCGTATCATCTCAAGCCCCGCGCGCCCGTCCGCGGCATCGCCGACAACGACGCATCCCATACCGCTCCAGTCGATCGTATCGACGAGTCCGCGGCGGATGATCTCCTCATCCTCTACGATGAGCACTTTGCGCATCGTTTCCCCTCCTTTGCTCCGCTGCTAAATCCGCGCCGGACAGCGCATCTCGACGCGCGTTCCGCACCCCGCAGGGCATGTGATCCGCAGGCCGTATTGATCGCCGTAGAGGAGCTGAATCCTCCGGTGGACGTTGTGAACGCCCGTATGGATGGAGGTATTCTCTCCGCTTTTGAGCATTTCCTGCAGGCGCGCGAGCTTCTCCGGCGCAATGCCGGAACCGCTGTCCGCAACGGTAATCACGAGCAGGTTCCCCTCTTTTTCCGTATGCACGCGAATCCGTATGACGCCGGTTTCATCCGCTCCGTATTTGATGGCGTTTTCCACAACGGGCTGCATGATGAGCTTCGGCACGCGGCACGGCAGTGTTTCGGGCGCGATCTCCTCCTCGTAGGAGAGCTGCGTGCCAAAACGGCGGCGCTGAATCCGCAAATATCCCGCGAGATGATCTAAGTCCTCTTCCAAAGGAACATTGGTCACGCGCTCAATGCTGTATCTGAGGAGCGCCGACAAATCCATGACCATATCGACCGCCTCTGCGGGAGCAAGTCGTATCATGTATTTGATATTTTCCAGCGTATTGAAGAGAAAATGCGGGTTGAACTGCGATTCGAGCTGCCGCAGCTCGGAGACGACCTTCGCGCGCGTCTGCTCTTCGTTGAGCCGCAGCAGCTCTTTGATGCTGTCCACGGTTCTGTTGTAGGAGTTTGCGATCTCTTCGAACTCGTTGCCCGTCCTGATGTCGAGCCGGTGATTCAGACGCCCGCGGCGCACCTCATGAAACGCCTTCATAATCTCCTCGGCGGCCTTTGTCTTCCCCGTCGTCTCACGGCGGACGCGCATCAATATCGCGGGTGTCATGACAATGAGTACGCCGAGCAGGATCAAGGCACCGACGGCATACTGCCACAGGACGTGGGCAATCGGTGTGAAGGCGTAGACGCGGAACGCACCGCCGAATATATCCCGATGGGTTGCATAGAAGAGGCTGTCCTTGATATCCACGATGCCGTCCGCACCGCGCAGTTCGGCGCTGATTTTGTCAAAGTTCTCCGAACGCAGCTGCGGCAGGGTCGAGAACGGCGCATAGCCGTACGCGTCCACAATTGCCCAATGCGTATCGGGCGGCAGCTCCGGCGACATAAATGCCGCCTGCGGCAGGACGAGCGCGGCGTATCCCGTCACACGTCCGTCCTCCCAAAATGCGTGCCCGACGACAAGGTTCCATTCCTTTTCCCCCGCGCGCACGAACTCAACGACAGGCGCGCCCTCCGTGCGCATCCGCCGCAGGATTCCCCACGGCGTACGAAAATACGGCGGGGACGCCGTGTAGTTCGTAAATATGGTCTGCCCGTCGGCGTCGAGGAGGTAAAAATACGGGTGATCGGCACAGCGATTCACAATCGCGTAAAAATCGCTGTAAAACGCGCGCTGCGCTTCCCCGCCGGCATGCGCATCCGTGATCGAGAGCCGCGTCATATCGCTCACGCGGTCGATGTAATCGGTGACGGTCTCGCTGAAGATCTGCGCCGTGAGGTCGCGTATCTCTCCGTTGCGCCGAACGACGCTCCACTGCCAATTGAATATGCCCCACGCAACGCAGAGAAGCGCAACGACCGCGACCGGTACAAAGGCGTATCGTATCAGCGCCTCGCGCACCTCATCCTCTAGTCTCCGCCGCAAACGCTCACGCTCCTTTGCCGTACGATACGAAAATCACCGGATGATTTATCGTTTTTTATTATAACAAAAAGATTCTTGAAAGAGAAGTAAAGCACACAACAAAAGAGAGCGGTCGCCGTAATAGCGTCCGCCCTCTTTGTTTTTTTATTTGTCGGTAGAAATCACTCCGCAAGCGGCTTCATCGTCGGGAAGAGGAGCACGTCGCGAATGGAGGGGCTGTCCGTGAGCAGCATAACGAGGCGGTCGATGCCGATGCCGAGCCCCCCCGTCGGCGGCAGTCCGTACTCAAGCGCCGTCACATAATCGCGATCCATGACATGCGCCTCCGCATCGCCCGCTTCGCGCTGAGCGAGCTGATCTATAAACCGCTGTTCCTGATCGATGGGGTCGTTCAGCTCGGTGAATCCGTTGGCGAGCTCTCGCCCGTAGACGAAAAATTCAAAGCGATCCGTGATGCGCGGATCGTCCGGATTGCGCTTCGCGAGCGGTGAAATCTCCGTCGGATGCCCTGTGATAAAGGTGGGCTGGATCAGCGTCTCTTCCACCTTTTCCTCAAAAGCGGCGTTGAGGATTCCGCCGATGCCGTGCCGCTCTTCGAACGGGACGCCGATCTCCTTGGCCATGGCGCGCGCCTCGTCCACAGTCGTGCAGGAGAGGAAATCCCTGCCCGTGGCTTCGCACACCGCGTCGTTCATGCTGACGGTGCGCACCGTGCCGAGATCGATCTCGACGCCCTGATAAGTGATCTTCGTCGTACCGAGCACATCCTCTGCTGTGCGGCGCACGATCCCCTCCGTGATCTCCATGAGGTCGCGGTAGTCGCCGAACGCCTGATAGATCTCGATGGAGGTGAACTCCGGGTTGTGCCGGACGTCCATGCCCTCGTTGCGGAAGATGCGCCCCATCTCATAGACGCGGTCGAGTCCGCCGACGATGAGGCGCTTCAGGCTAAGCTCCGTAGCGATGCGCAGATAGAGGTCGATGTCGAGCGCGTTGTGGTGCGTGATAAATGGGCGCGCCGCCGCGCCGCCTGCGATCGTCGAGAGCACGGGCGTCTCGACCTCGAGGAAGTCGCGCTCATCCAAATAGCTGCGGATAGACCGGATGATCTTCGCGCGCTTGCGGAACGTATCGCGCACCTCGTAATTGACCATGAGATCGAGATAGCGCTGACGATAGCGAGTATCGACGTCTTTGAGCCCGTGAAATTTTTCCGGCAGCGGGCGCAGGGACTTGGAGAGCAGGTCAAAATCCTCGACGCGGACGGTGACTTCGCCGCGCCGCGTCTTGAACACGACGCCGCGGATGCCAATGATGTCGCCGATGTCGAGACGCTTAAACTCCTCTTTGTACTTTTGCTCGCCGAGGATGTCCTGCTTAAAGTAGATCTGTATGTTGCCCGTGCGGTCGTTGAGTGTGGAGAACGAGGCTTTGCCGTGCCCGCGGATCGCCATCAGACGCCCCGCGATGCACACCTCACCCCCCTCCTCGTCCTCGTCGAGATGGTCGTATTGCGCGCGGATCTCCGCCGCGTAGTCCGTGACCTCGAACCGATGCCCGAATGGGGCGACGCCCATTGCCCGGAACGCCTCCATCTTCTCGCGGCGCACACGCATCATCTCATTGAGATCCTGCTCCTGCGCCTCAGCCGTCTGCGCTCTCTCTTCTGCCATAGGTGTTCCTTTCACTTCTTGATGTCGACGATCTTATACCGGATCATGCCCGCAGGGGCGCTCACGTTGATGACTTTACCTATTTTCTGCCCGAGGAGCGCCATGCCGAGCGGCGATTCGTTGGAAATCTTGCCCTCGTCCGGATCCGCCTCCGTCGAGCCGACGATGAGGAAGGTCTCGTCCTCGTCGAACTCGAGATCTTTGACAGTGACGCGGCTTCCGATCGTCACCGATTTTCCGTCGCCCGCCTTGATGATGTCGGAGTTGCGGATTTTATTTTCGAGTTCCTGAATTTCTCCCTCGAGAAATGCCTGCTCGTTTTTCGCGTCGTCATACTCGGAGTTCTCGGACAGATCGCCGAGGGCAATCGCCGCCTTGAGCCTCTCCGCCACTTCGATGCGGCGGACACTTTTCAGATAGTTGAGCTTTTCGACGAGTTTATTGTACCCGTCCTCCGTCAGCATGACCTTCTTTTCCGTCATTCAAAATTCTCCTTTGCTCTGCGTCTTCCGTGTTGATATATGACAGCAGCGCCGCCATATTGGCACGACGCTCTCCTGCGCGGACGAGTGAGAGACGCTCACTGCGCCGCATCTTTTTCATTTCGTATTCTCTCTTTTGCGCTTCTTCCTTGGTCGCAAATGCTTCCGCATACACGAACTTCACCGGACGGCGCGCTCTCGTATACTTTGAACCGCTGCCGTCGTTGTGCGCGGCGAGCCGCCGTCGGAGATCGTTCGTCCACCCCGCGTACAGACTATCGTCCGCACAGGCGATGAGATATGCGTAGTTCATTATTCCGCGTCTTTGAGCGTGATTTTTTCGATAACGACGTCATGCACGGGGCGGTCGCCATAGCTCGTGCGCGTATGCCCGATCTCGCGCACAACGTCCATGCCCTCGACGACCTTGCCGAAGACCGCGTGATGATTGTCAAGCCACGGCGTCGGCGCGAGCGTGATGAAGAACTGACTGCCGCCCGTGTTCGGCCCCGCGTTCGCCATCGAGAGAATGCCCTCGTCGCTGTGTTTGAGTTCCGGATGGAACTCGTCGGGGATATGATAGCCGGGGCCGCCCGTCCCGTTGCTGCTCGGGTCGCCGCCCTGAATCATAAAGCCGTCGATGACGCGGTGAAAGATCAGTCCGTCATAGAAGCCTTTCTCCACGAGATCAATAAAATTCTTTGTGGTAATCGGCGCTTTATCTTCAAATAGTTCGACCTCAAAAGTTCCCTTGTTGGTCGTAAAAACTGCAATACGGTTTGCCACGATTCCGTTCTCTCCTTTTCCTTTATCCTGATCCAAAAGCATATTGAACGACATCCCCGCACTGCCGCTGTGCGCAGCAAAAAATATGCCGCCAATCACAACGACGAGACAGAGTGCAAGAATATAGAAATACTTCCCCATTCTACCGAAAGCCCCCTCATATTTCAATACATATTTCAAAAAGATTGTGTTTCCCCCGAAATACGCGGCGACCACACGGGAATCTCCCGCCCCGGCAGGAAGAAATCCGCCGGCGGCCGCCACACGGGATAGCCGACCGAGTGCATAGTAACGAGCGCATCCGGATAGGTCTCGGCGCAAAACTCCTTCGCCCCGCGATCCATCGAGGTCTCAAGACGCCCGTCCACAGGGAAGAACGCGAGGTCGAACGACAGCCCTTTGAGCCGCTTCATCTGCTTGCGGAATCCGTTTTCTGCGAGCTTGCGGTTCTCTGCGGTATCGCCGATCCAATCCCACCAGTTGAAATCGCCCGCATGGAAGATTCTGCGCCCGCGCGTCTCAACGAGGAACGACGTCCCCTCGTCGGTCGAAGAGAACGACGTGACGGCGATCGTATCGTCGTGCCACACGTCGTAGATCGGCATCCAGACAACCTTGTCCCGCGGGATGCGGGCAGCCCCCGGCACGTTCCGGATGTCCTCACTGAGGATGTAGCGCGTCGCCTCCGCTGCAAACTGTGCGATATGCGGGCTGAAATGATCAAAATGCGCGTGCGACGACAGGAAATATACCTTCGTATAGCCCCCTTTTTCGATCGCCTGCGGAACGACGCCCGCGGGATCGTCAAAGTCGTCAAAGATGAGCAGTACGTTGTCCACGCGGACGAGGAATCCGCTGTTGAGCAAATAGGTCACGTCGATCGTGTGTGCATCCGCCATACGCTTCACTTCCTTTCGTGTTCGCGTTCATCGTCGTCCTCGTCGGAGGCGGACGCATCGTTTTGATTGATGCGCCCGAAACCGCGCCCCATGACCTCGTTCGCGGACATGATGATGACGAACGCATGAGGATCGACGTTATGAACGATGAATTTGAGTTTTCCCACCTGCGTCGTTCCCACCGCGACAAAGACAACGTTGCGTTCCCTGCGCGTATATGCCCCCTGCCCGTGCAGGAAGGTGACGCCGCGGTGCATCTCATCGATGATGTTCTCCGCGATTTCGCGGTATTTGTCCGAGACAATGAGCACCGCCTTGCGGTGGTTGAACCCCGCGACGATCTTATCGACGACCGTCGCGTTGATGAACATATAGATGAGCGTGAACATCGCGGGCGCCATGCCGAACAGGAACGCCGCGATGAGCATGATGAGACAGTTCATCGCAAAGAGCACGCCGCCCATATGCAGGTCGTAGTATTTCCGAACGATGGCGGCGAGGATGTCAAATCCGCCCGTACTGCCGTTCATGCGGAACACGAGTCCGTAGCCGAGTCCCGCGAACACGCCGCCGTATACGGTCGTCAGCATCATATCGCTGACCGGCGCATACGCGTTCAGCGGGCGCGTGAGGTCGAGAAACGCCGAGAAGATCGCCGTGCCGATGATGATGTCGACCGTATAGCTCCGCCCCATCAGTTTCCACGCCATAAAGAGGAGCGGGATATTGTAGAGAAACGTCTGTATACCGATCGGCAGTCCGAAGAGGTAGTAGACGATCATCGCGATGCCCGTTGCGCCGCCCGTGAGCAGATGCGCGGGAATCAAGAAGAGGTTGATGGCGGAGCTCGCGATGAGACAGCCGAGCGCGATGCCCATGTATCGCATCGCGCGGTGTCCAAGGACACGCATATGCACATGGTGCATCATTTCGCATATCCTCCGAGCCGCACGGGCTGCTCCTTCGGCAGCGCGGACACATCGATGTTCTTTGCCGCGATGAAGCCGCTGCCGAGATCGAGCACATCGGCGGCGTCATCGTTCGCAAGCGCCATCTCATCCGCCTCCTCGTCGCTGAGCGGCAGCATCGTGATGCGCGCCGCCGTGAGGAATCCGCCCTCGGGATCAAGGTTCAGCACGAGATGCCAATGGGGATGCGACGGATGCGCATAAACGTAGCAGGTATTATCGTCGAGCATCTGCCGGGACGCCTTGCCGTACGTCTTAAAGATATAGCCGGTTGTCGCGCCCCGCCGCACATTTTTCCGCAAGCGGTATTGATCCCCGGAGAGCGCAATATCCGCGACGCGTCCGCTCCCCGCCGCAACGGCGACGGTCACATCGCCGTAGGTGCAGACGTTCAGACGGACGCCGCGCACATAGACCGTCTTTTCAAAGGAGGGCGCGCCCCACTTTTCACGCAGCGTCTGCTCCGTATCCCCCAAGGATATGCCCCGATAGGAGAAATCCGCGTCCTCGACAGCGCCCTTCGCCTCTGCGGGCACGGCGCAAAAAAGTACAAGCGCGCACATGACCATGAGACAAAGCCCGTATTGTTTGAAACTATCCTGCATCGCTCATACCTCTGCATCAGAATGCGAAATTCCCCTGCTCCATCACGCGGATCGTCCGCCCGTCGCGCGTGCGTCCTACGACGGAGAGATCCTCCGTACCGATCATAAAGTCCTCGTGGACGATGGAGTCGTTCACGCCCGCACGGCGGAGTTCGTCCTCCGTCATATCCTCGCCGCCCCTGATGCAGGTCGGATACGCCTTGCCGAGTGCAAGGTGACAGGAAGCGTTCTCGTCGAAGAGCGTGTTGTAAAACAGGATATTGCTCCGCGAAATTGGAGAATCATACGGCACGAGCGCAACCTCGCCGAGGAACGACGCCCCCTCGTCCGTCTCGATCAGCTTCTTTAGATGCTCCGCGCCGCGCGACGCCGTATGATCGACGACTTTTCCGTCGCGGAAGGTCAGCCGTATATCATAGATCACCTTGCCGTTAAAATGGAGCGGCTTTGACGCCGCCACCGTCCCGTTCACGCCGCCGCGCTGCGGGAGCGTGTAGACTTCCTCCGTCGGCATGTTCGCGGCAAAGAGCACGCCGTCCGCCGAATGCTCCGCGCCGCCCATCCAGAGATGCCCCGCGGGAAGCTCAACGCGCAGATCCGTCCCGAGACCGTTCGTATAATGCAGCTCTGCAAAATCGCATTGATTGAGAAACGCCGCGCGTTTTTGCAGCGTATCGATGTGCTCTTTCCACACCGCCACGGGATCGTTCTCCGGCGTAATGCGCACCGCCTTTAGAATCTCCTCCCAAAGCCGCGCGACGGCAGTCTCCTCCGCCGCCTCCGGGAACAGCTTGCGCGCCCACGCGGGCGTCGGCATCGAGACGACACACCACGTGTTGCGATTGCTCATCAATCGATTGCGGTAGTCGGCGAGCGCTTTGCCCGCCGAGAGCTGCGCCGCCGTTAATTTTTCGGGCGCAATATCGGAAAAAATATCCGGATCGCTTGCCGCGATGGAGATGAACGCCGCGCCGCGCCCCGCATGATCGTCGTAAAAGAGTTTGCGCCACGCGGGGAACTCCTCAAATCGCTCCATGGGCGCGTTTTGATAGCGAATGCGCTCGAACGCCTCGTCGCTCCAATGCACGGCGACGTCGTACGCACCCGCGGCGAACGCCTCCGCCGAGAGCGCACGAACGAACGCCGCGCATCCGATCGGCGCGCGTATCACGAGCGGCTGAGACGGCTGCAAATTGACGCCGACGCGGACGACAAGAGCCGCGTATTTCTTCAGAATATCCTCTCTCATCTCACACCTCATCCGTATCAAACAGGAGCGTAACGGGACCGTCGTTCACCGAGGAGACCTGCATGTCCGCACCGAACACACCGCACGCCACGGGCACATCATGCGCCCTCATGCACGCGATAAATTTCTCATAGAGCGGAATCGCCGTCTCCGGTTTCGCCGCGTGAGAAAAACCGGGACGCCGCTTTTTCAGATCGGCATACAGCGTGAACTGAGAGACGATGAGCGCGCTGCCGCCGACATCCGCAAGCGCGAGATTCATCTTGCCCGCCGCATCGGAAAAGACGCGCAGATGCACGATCTTCTCCGCGAGACGCGTCGCGTCCGCCTCCGTATCCTGCGGCGCAATGCCGAGGAGAATCAAATATCCGCGGTCGATTTGACCGCGCACTTCGCCGTCGATGCGGACAGCCGCCGCATTGACCCGCGTCACCACCGCGCGCATGTGACCGCCTCCCTTCCCGTCGTAATGTGTTCCATTATAACACGTTCGCCGTACACTGTCCTCTCATGTGGAAAAAAGGCGGTGAGGAGACGTGTCAGCGCATATTGATCGCGCATCCCCATCGTCTCGCGCGCGGAATGCATCCCGAGAATCGGCACGCCGACGTCCATGGTCTTCATCGGGAGGAGCGTCGATAGGATCGAGCCGAGCGTCGCTCCGCCCGGCGCATCCGAATGATTCGTAAACACCTGATGCGGGATGTCCTCACGCATACAGATGTCCTGCACCGCCGCGAACGCCTCGGGATCGCACGCATAGGACTGACTCGCGGCGACCTTGAGCACGACGCCGCGGTTCAGCAGCGGACGATTCGTCGGATCCGCCTTTTCGGGCGCATTCGGGTGCAGCGCATGGGCGACGTCCGCAGAGATGCAGACCCCGCCGAGCGCCGTGCGCAGGTATTCGTCCCGCGAGAACCCGAGCGCCAAATAAATGCGCTCCAGCATCATGGACAACGCCAAAGAACCCGCGCCCTGCTTTGTTCTGCTGCCGACCTCCTCGTTGTCAAAGAGCGCGGCGACGGAGACGCCCTCCGCCGGCGCCTGCGCGATCGCGTCAAAGCACGCCTTCACCGACGAGAGATTGTCGAGCCGCGGCGCGGAGAGGAACTCCTCACCCGATCCCACGAAACAGCCGCGCTCTGCCGGATAGACGTTCAAATCGTAGGAGAGGATATCCTCCGCGCGCACGCTAAGATGCTCCGCCAAGAGCGCGTGCAGCTTTTTCCCGTCGTCCGCCGCATCCCCCGCCCCATCCGATTGGAACAGCAGCGGCAGGAGGTCTTTTTGCGGCTTCAGCTCGACGCCCTCGTTCACCTTGCGGTTCATGTGGATCGCGAGGTTCGGAATGACGGCGAGCGGCCGCCGAAAATCCACAAGGCGCAGCTCCGGATGAAAGGCGTCCGCGCCGCGCAGCGTAACCGCGCCCGCGATGGAGAGCGGGCGATCGAGCCATGTATTCCGAATCAGTCCGCCGTAGGTCTCCACGTTGAGCCTTCCGTATCCTGCATCGCACATGACAGGATTCGGCTTGATGCGCAGACAGGGGAAATCCGTATGCGCACACGCCATCCGCAAGAGACCGCGCGGATTTTCCCCCACGGAGACGACAACCGCCCCCGTTCGAAAGAGCGGCAGATAGAATGTTTTGCCCGGGCGAATGCGCTCTATCGTGTCGTTCGTGATCCGCTCCCATGCGGGATTGGGATTTTGCGCCGCGTGATACGGCGAGGGCGCGGCATCAATAAACTCTATCAGCTCTTCTGCGCAGGCTCTCTCTGCTGCCGTCATAATGCGCTCCTCTCTCTGTGGTATAAACAGAAAAAGACCCGCCCATCGGCTGGTCTTTGTACTCCGAAAATAAATGGTCGGGATGACAGGGTTCGAACCTGCGGCCTCATCGTCCCGAACGATGCGCGCTACCAAACTGCGCCACATCCCGACAACGATAGTTATTTTAGCAACTTTTGAAAGAAAAATCAAGTGCTAACTGCAAGAAAAAAGAGGAAATTTCCCGTGGTTCATGGTAAAATGAAGTGGGACAGAAAAAAAGGACAGGCAGCGCTCAATGTGTTACAATGTTTTCACCACAAAAACAGAACAGAAGGTGCTGCCATGTCCCATACTCATTCTACCACAACCACGCGCTCATATAAACACCTAGACCCATATCGGCGCGGACAAATTTTTGCCCTCCTATCCACCGGTATGTCAAAGACTGACATTGCAAAGCAGGTGAAGATCTCCCGCTCTACCTTGTATCGGGAGATTACACGCGGCACTGTGACACAAATGCGCTCAGACCTTACCACATACCAAAAGTACTTCCCGGATACGACACAAAAAAACTATGAGGCAAATCGTCGCGCTTCTAGAAAGCCGTATAAGATACA